>CAZNCO010000050.1:0-13431 GCA_964571345.1 uncultured Ohtaekwangia sp. | reverse complement strand
ATATGAACTCGTGCACCAGCCTCGTCCAGTACATCAATTGCCTTATCTGGCAGGAAGCGATCGCTGATATAACGATCAGAAAGTTTTACACAAGCGTCAATTGCTTCTTTGGTATAACTTACGTGATGGTGATCTTCGTATTTCTCCTTTATGTTCTCCAGGATTTGAATCGTTTCATCCACCGAAGTAGAATCTACCATCACCATCTGAAATCTTCTTGCCAATGCTCCGTCTTTCTCGATGTATTGCCTATATTCATCAAGGGTTGTCGCTCCAATGCATTGGATTTCGCCCCGGGCAAGAGCAGGCTTGAACATATTGGAAGCGTCCAACGAACCTGATGCGCCACCAGCTCCAACTATGGTATGAAGCTCGTCAATGAATAAGATCACATCCGGAGATTTTTCCAATTCATTCATTACAGCCTTCATTCGTTCTTCAAATTGGCCACGATACTTTGTGCCAGCCACCAAGGAAGCAAGATCCAGAGTCACAACTCTTTTACCGAACAGCACGCGTGAAACTTTCTTTTGAATGATGCGGAGTGCCAAGCCTTCTGCAATGGCGGTTTTACCAACACCTGGCTCACCAATCAATATGGGATTATTCTTTTTTCTTCTGGAAAGAATTTGAGCCACTCGCTCAATCTCCTTTTCGCGCCCTACTATTGGATCAAGCTTATTGTCCTCTGCGAGGCGTGTTAAATCGCGGCCAAAATTATCCAATACGGGTGTGCGCGACTTTTCAGTTCCCTTCTTTTCTTTTCCTTGGCCGGGATTAGCGCCACTACCAAACATCTTAGAAGAGTCTTCATCAGGGTCGTCTGTATCAGATGCAGCTTTCGGACTCTCATTTTGATATTCGAGCATCTCCTTTACGATGTCATAAGCAACGTCAAATTTATTTAGGATTTGAGTTGCAAGATTATCCGGGTCGCGAAGGATCGACAACAAAAGATGCTCAGTGCCTATCAATTGCGCTTTAAAAACCTTCGCTTCCAGGTACGTGATTTTCAAAATTTTCTCAGATGCACGTGTTAATGGAATGTTCGCTACGTTTTTAATTTCATGAGTCGCAGTTCCCTTCGAAACTTTCTCAATCTCGCTACGAAGCTGATCCAGCCGAACACCAAGTTTTTTAAGAACAGCAACAGCAACGCCTTCACCTTCCCGGATCATTCCGAGAATGAGATGTTCTGTGCCGATATAATCATGACCTAACCTAAGTGCTTCTTCCCTGCTTAGGGAAATGACTTCTTTGACGCGGTTAGAGAATTTTGCTTCCATATTTGGCATTACTCTATTGAGTAAATGTAAATGTAAATGTTTCGATACGATAATTCAAAGTACAACCCTTTGCTTTTGCGCCAGCTATAAAACCGATTATTTAAAGAATTTGTTTCCTTTCCACTCAACACTTGGCTTTCCAAAAGTCAAAACGTTTGCTTTTGTGATTCTTGCATGTTTCTAGCTAACTGATTTGTTGTTGCTTAACGAAAACGATGATTTAATGATTTGGAGAGATTCGGGTCCGCAGCAAAACAAAAGATCGATCACACTGAGGTTGCTTGCAAACGAGTTGCCAAAAACCTGAGAATAGGGCTTAGCTACTAGTGAATAATCAAGATTGTTTCTTTTTGCCCTTGAAACGCAGTTTCTAAAATCCCTTACTCCCTCCGTGGGTATTTCTTGATAAGACATGCTTACAGTAATTTGTTTTTCTAATCGCAATGATTGAAGACAGAATGACAGTAATTCAATATTTAAATCAAGAAGTAACTCATGCCCTTTATATAAGATTTTTCTTAGATCATCAGAATAGAACTCAAAAAAGGGAGCATTCCGGTAAGCTGATTCGATTGTGCGCCAATGAGTATTGCGCCATTTAGTACCAGTCTCAACTTTGACATCCTTGGTCAAAACTTTCCCATGCCTTCCCGAAAGGGGAATACTTAAAATCAATGTTCCCCGCGCAGTATTTATTAGGCACCTATTACGAAAGGTTTGCTTTTCGAAGTATTCAAATTTTTCAAGAACAACTTTCTCATGCTGCGAGATTAAAAAGAAATACTCCAGGTTCGGTAAGTAGTGCGTCTCAATCAGTATGTCCAGCTTCATTTTGAGAAATGCCGTCTTTTTTATTGCTTGCAAAGCTATAGATCGTTTTAATGTTGAGAAAGTATTTAAAAAAGTTAGCATTTGTTTTTGCATTCATTTTGAGTGCATGTCAAAATGATAACATAATTAACAGCATAACTCCGCCTGTCACAACCCTTCCCAAAGAGGATTGCCACAAGATATTTGTTGATGGATACACTGATAGAGTTTCTTACAGAGTAGGCCAAACGGTAACAGCTTTATTAAATTTTATCTCGGATACTTCCGTTTGCAAGCTAAATATTCACCGCCTGGATGGGTCGATTGCCTTTTCAGTAGCCTCTCCTACAATAAAACAAGTTATCAACTCCAGTGAGCCTTCATCAGAGGGATTTGGTTATAAACCTACTTTACAAATAACTCTTCCGAACGATTTAAAAAGCGGGATATACCTTATCGAAAATTCTATTCCTTTTGTCGTGAAACCGTCATCAGCGGTTGACGTATTGGTTCTTTACCCATCCAACACCATCAATGCATATTCTCACGTTGGTGGTAAGTCAATGTATGATCCTCCAGCCACCCGGATTACGCATGCTTCTTTTCTGCGACCATCAGCTATTCAATGGCAGTCAGAAGTTTTTTTGAAATGGATTGATAATCAGAGTGGTTTTACTGTAGGATATATATGTGATCTAGACATGGATGAGTTGCAAAATATCCCTTCGTCCAAGATACTGATCATACCGGGCCACAGTGAATATTGGACACGAACCGCCCGACACAACTTTGATTCTTATGTTGATCAAGGGCATCATGCAATTATTTTATCAGGTAATACTATGTGGTGGCAGGTCAGATATTCAGACGATAAATCCATTATGTATTGCTACCGCGATGCAACTCTTGATCCGGAGACGGATCCTCTGTTAAAGACTATCACGTGGGATCTTACATCGTTAGCCTATCCAATCATTCCATTTATTGGTGCGGATTTTAACCATGGCGGATATGGACTTTATACCGACAATGGCTGGGACGGATTTAAAATTGTGAATCCGCAATCTCCGTTATTGGAAGGAGTTGGTCTCCAAAAGGGCGCAATTCTTCAGTTGCCATCAGGAGAATATGACGGTGCACCTGTTTTGAATTTTGATACCGATGGATTTCCGGTACTGGACGTTGCTTCTACTGGCTTTAAAAAATTAGAGCTCATCGGCTTCGATAAGGGAGCTCGTGGAGGAGCAGAGACTATCGGCACGTTTATCGTGGGAAGAAAGAACGAGACTTCAGGAATTATTATTAATGCAGGAACCTACGATTGGTGTTCGTATCGTGGAATGGGAGGAACAGATGGTGATAAGATCAAGACGATCACCACCAACTGTATAAAAAAGCTATTGAACGGTGATCCTGTTTTTACAAACTGAGACGCTATTCAAAAATACCTAGGCCTTGCCTTATAATTTTGGGAACACCCTCAGTCAAATCCACAACGGTGGAGGGAACGTTGCCACCAACGCCTCCATCAATTACTAGGTCAACTTTGTTCTTAAAATCCTCGAAGATTTCTTCTGGATCTGTAGTGTATTCTTTAATCAAATCATCATTTTTTATAGAGGAAGTGATCAACGGATTGCCAAGTAGTTTTACAATTTCACGTGGGATTGCATGATTGGGGATGCGTATGCCAACCGTTTTTTTGTTCACACCTAAAATCTTTGGTACCCGGCTGCTCGACTCAAAAAGGAATGTGAAGGGGCCAGGAAGCAATTTTTTTAGAGTTTTAAACTCAGATGTCTCAAATCGTTTTACGAATTCTGAAATGTGACTTACGGAGCTACAAATAAATGATAAATCCAGCTTGTGTGGCTTTATTTCAAGAACATGACAAAGCCTTTCCACAGACCTTTTGTTTGTAAGATCACAGCCAATTCCATAAATCGTATCAGTGGGATACACGATAATGCCTCCCTCTTTCAGGATGTCAACCACATGACTGATCTTTCGTGGTTCGGGGTTAATGGGATGAATATTTAGAAACTCGGCAGCCATGCACAAAGTTAAGCACCTGAGAACAAACCTCTCAACCCAAAGGTTTTTGTATTTTTGAAGTTCACTTAATGCATTATGGCTGAAGTAAGTAAGGGAAGGCTTGCCTTTTTTTTAGTTTTATCGACACTCACAATTACGTTCATTTTTTACGGATACCAGATTCTGTACACTGCTAACTTTCTGGTAGATAAGGAAGAGAAAGTGTTCATTATTCGCTCCGGATCTACCTTTAGAAAAGTACAAGAAGACCTCGGGAAAAATGGATTCGTCAATGACATGGTATCGTTTAGTTTCTTAGCACGGCTTAGCGGCTATGACAAGGAAATTATTCCGGGCAGATACATCTTCAAAAGAAACATGACCAATCTTCAGGCACTTCGGATTTTAAAATCTGGTAAACAAGAAGTTGTTAAAGTTACTTTTTCACATGTGCGGCTGAGAAGTGAATTGGTGCAGAAGATGACGCAGTATGTTGGAATGTCTCCTGCCGAATTGGACGAGGCAATTGACGATTTTGTAAAGGACAATCGAGATGGTTTTACAAATGAAAACGTGTCTTGCATGTTCTTGCCCAATACTTACGAGGTATACTTCAATATTTTGCCTGAAGATTTGGTGAAGCGGATGAATACCGAATACAAGAAATTCTGGAATGAAGAACGATCTCAAAAAGCGAAAGCGCTGGGATTAACACCTATCGAAGTTTCCATTCTGGCATCGATTGTGCAAGCTGAAACAGTGAAGCAAGATGAAGCGCCTAAAATAGCCGGCTTATATCTGAACAGACTTCGAATAGATATGGCATTGCAGGCAGATCCTACCCTGGTATTTGCATCTGGTGATTTTACGCTTAAACGCGTGCTGAATGAACACAAAGAAATAGAATCACCATATAACACGTATAAATATCCAGGCTTGCCACCGGGGCCTATTAATATTCCACAAATCGCAAGCATTGACGCTGTGTTAAACGCAGATCCGAATAAGTATCTTTATATGTGTGCAAAAGAAGATTTTAGCGGCTATCATAATTTTGCAAAAACACTAGAAGAGCATCAGGTGAACGCAAGAAAATATCAACGGGCATTGAGTGCAGAAATGAAAAAGGCTGCCGCACAAAAAGGCAAATAAGAAATGTATCGGTCAGAAACATTTATTCGCGTACGCTATGGTGAGACAGACCAAATGGGGTATGTCTACTACGGCAACTATGGAATGTATTACGAAGTAGGAAGAGTTGAGAGCTTGAGACAGTTAGGTCTCACATACAAGGAATTGGAAGATGGAGGCGTGATGATGCCCGTTCTTGAGAATCACTCTAAGTTCATTTCCCCGGCATTGTATGACGATCATCTTAAAATAGTTACCATCATCCGCGAAAAGCCAACAGTGCGAATAAAATTTGAATACGAAATATTTAATCAAAGCGGCAAATTGATACACCAAGGTGAAACATTGCTCGCATTTGTTGACAAAAACACGGGCAGGCCATGTCGCCCGCCTGAACATTTTCAAAACGTATTGAAACCCTACTTTCCGTGAAAGGCTGAATAACCTGAAAAAAGAATGACCAGAGTCATGGCAGTTTTTCCCTTTTTTAAAAATCTTTCGAAATGAAGTATGTAACACGAAAGCGAGTTCTTCAATTTACTTCCGCGCGCACTACACGCAGTTGGATGAAACGTATTCGTTTTAAAAAGTTTGACAACATTTCTTTATACAAATTCCTAAAGATATTTCTCTACAACATTAGTGAGGATGAAATAACTGATCGGTCCAACGGAGTTGCTTACAATTTTATCCTGGCCATTTTCCCTGCCATCATTTTCTTATTCACACTCATCCCATATATCTCTCATTACTTTCCTGAAATCACTACGCAAACCATTATGGATTTTATGCGTGAAGCTATTCCAAGCAACATGTATGATTCCGTTTCTTCCACTGTCTTTGATATTGTGAATAATCACCGCGGAGGGCTGCTTACGGTTGGATTTATTTCTGCATTGTATCTTTCAACGAATGGAATGATGGCATTAATGCGAGCCTTCAATGCATGCTATCGAACCAATGAAAGAAGAAATTGGTTTCGCATGCGTCTCACCGCCACTGCGCTTACCCTCATGCTTGCCATTGCTTTAGTGGTTGCCATTTTATTGCTGATTGTTGGCCAGTTTGTTTTCACTTACGTCACCAACAATCTTGAAAAGTTCAGCAGTTTGAACCTGGATAAATACACAATCTATTTTCTGTTTATGCTGCGGTTTGTGATCATCCTGGTAGTTTTTTTTGTCGTGATCTCCTGTGTTTACTATTTCGGTCCGGCTGTTCACTACAACTGGAGTTTCTTTTCCGTTGGGTCGCTGATGGCCACGCTGGGCGTGCTGGGAGTCTCCTACGGGTTTTCGTTTTACATTACCAACTTTGGCAGCTACAATAAGGTTTATGGTTCTATCGGAGCGCTCATTGCGCTCATGGTCTGGATTCAGCTGATAACATTGGTTCTTTTGTTTGGATACGAGATTAATGCCAGCCTCCATTACGCCAGGAAACTAGAGGCGATTCAAAGCCACCAGCGAACGAAAAAAATAACGAAGTCCTTCCGGTAAAATTTCATTTTCTTTTTTGGCAAAAAGGATTTTAAGATTACTTTTGCAGTCCTTAAAATGAACCGTGCACAGAGGAGTGGTAGAGCGGTTTATTGCACCGGTCTTGAAAACCGGAGACCTTTCACGAGGTCCGGGGGTTCGAATCCCTCCTCCTCTGCAAAAAATAACCCCGGCCATGGTCGGGGTTATTTTTTTATCACTGCAATAAAAAACTCTTCGCTACGTCCATTGTTTAAAGTTTTATATGACTATTCTCCTGCTTACGCTGCTAGTTCTCATTCTTACCATTATCTTTTTTTTTAATATGCCAGCCTTTGGTAAAAACCCTGAAGGACAGAAGCAGGAAAGGATTATCAAATCTCCGAATTATAAAAATTCCTCATTTCAAAATCCGGAGCCAACGGATGTGATTTTAAAAGAAGTTTCCTACCCCAGGATGATGGCTGACTTTTTTTTTAACAAGCCAAAGTCAACTAAGCCAATAGCAGTGCCGGTTGCCACAACTGACTTAAAGAATCTTGAATCAGCAGCTCCCACAGTGGTATGGTTTGGACATTCTTCGTACTTGCTCAAAACATCAAGCGCAAATATTTTGGTAGATCCTGTGCTGAAAGGAAGCGTGTCTCCGGTTTCTTTTTTTGGAAAGCCATTTCCGGGAGCTGATCATTATTCCGTGGAGGATCTTCCAGCCATCGATATCGTTGTACTTACCCACGATCACTACGATCATTTGCATCATCAATCCATTCTAAAGCTTTCGTCATCGGTAAAATTTTTTTGTACTTCACTCGGTGTAGGCTCACATTTGGAAAGATGGGGAGTTGATCAAAATAAAATCATTGAGTTTGATTGGTGGGACCAGCAAACAGTGATGGATGGCTTGAAATTGACCGCTACACCTGCGCGCCATTTTTCAGGAAGGAGTTTCACCAGAGGCAAAACACTTTGGAGTTCCTTCGTGTTGGAATTGGATAACCATAAAATATTTCTCGGTGGCGACTCTGGTTACGGAGCACACTTTAAAACAATTGGCGAAAAATTCGTAGCCTTTGATTTGGCCATCCTTGAGTGTGGTCAGTATGGAAATAATTGGCCGCACATTCACATGATGCCCGAGCAAACTGTGCTTGCGGGCGCAGATCTAAATGCAAAAGTTGTTTTGCCTGTTCACTGGGCAAAGTTTGAGTTATCGATGCACCCGTGGAATGAATCAATTAACAGATTCGTAGCTGCTGCTGCTAAAAGTGGCGTATCTTATTCCACACCTCTAATTGGGGAGCCTGTAGAAATTGGAAAAAATTACCCTAATTCAGTGTGGTGGAATTCGTGACGATCATTCTTCACTAAAGTCAGTAAATGTTTTTTTGATCTCTTTAGCATCAAAATGCCTGTTCAGTGGCTTGGACGCATCAAGCTCCAGCATTGGCAGTTTTTGGTGATTTAAAAGGGGGAGAAATTTGTCACGATCGTTATCAAAATCAACTGTACGTCTGCTCGACTTTAAAGCATATTTCCTTGCAAAGATGTCTCCTTCAAGCTGAAGTTGATTTCGTATTTCGGTTTCGCTTTTAATCAGATCCAAAATATCGTTCTTTGATTTTCCCAGAACTTCTGCCGCTTCCAATGTTCCCAAGGTTGCTGTGGTGGCGCCACCAATTACAGTTATCGACTTAAGATCGGTTGGATACGTCACGATAGCAGATGAAACAGCCGAAGTGGCACCTAGTGACGCGCTAAAAATAGAGCGATTCTTTTTTCCTTTCTTAGCTTGCTTATAAGCTTTCTCCAGTTCCTTGTGTTTTACCTGTAGCTGCTCAATCAAAGCCTTTGCCTGCTCAAGTGTAGCTCTGTATTTCATGTAAAGAAATTTGTCTTTCTCTTCCACATTTTCAGTATCTACCACTTTTACTTTCACTTTTCGTTGGATACGATTATTGGACTTATCTACTGCAAAGAAAATGAATTCAACATTGCGTGCTTTTTCTGCGTCATCTGTAAATTGATAACCTGGAGACCACGTAAATTCATATTGCACGGAGGTATTTTCCTTCAGTGAATTTTTGGATACGCGATCGTCTGAAGATAAGAATCCGGCATTTAGAATGTCATCATCTCCGTTAGGATCTGTAATGTAGATTTTGAAATTCAGGCGCTCATTCTCTTTAATTACAAAACTTGAATCAACCGGTAACATTAAAATCTCGGGAGGTAAATCAAGTTGGGTTTGCATAATTTTTATTTTGCCAGTTGCCTCCGCTTTATCAGGCTGATCTTGTGCCGTGAATTCAATTGTAAGAGGATTATTTTTTAAGCTGTTGAATTGATTTCGGGACGGAGTCCACGTAAGGAGCCCAAGCGAAGACATAGCCATCCCCTCCGGTAATTGTGCTTGCGATATTTTAAAAACAAGCGGATCTCCATCTGGATCGTGTACATAATCAGAAGAAATTTGATATCGATTGAGGGTGGCTTGCTTTACATAAAAAACTGGCAGATCATTCACCTCAGGTGGTCGATTTTGATGGTGAACGATAAAATTGATTGGGCTCCTTACTTTGCGTCCATCTTTCCATTCTGCCTGAAAAATCAAATTGATCTCCTTCTGATTTTCCAAACGATCCACCAAGTCATATGATGGAGTCCAGAGAAAATTACCAGTAGAGTCAAACTGAATACCATAGCTATCTCCTCCTTCTAATGAAAATCTCGGAACCATTGCATCGCTGGTTTTAATGCGAAAAACCTTTGCGTGTCCTTCCTTTACATGATTCCAGTTTGTTGAGTCGGGAAAAAGAAGTTGTTGAGCTTTACAAAAGCCAGGAACCATTAGAATCAGGAAAGTGATTAGTCTCAACACGGAAATATTTTTATTTTGAGGCGCAAAGTTAACCTTTTGAAAATTTTTTGAAACTTTTGCTCTGCCACTTATCCTCTATGAAAGCCGAAAAAAGTACATCCAAGAGAAAAAAGATCTCCTCCAACTTCTTCGAAGATGTGTATGAGGTGGTGATGTTAATTCCCAAAGGCCGTGTCACCAGTTACGGAGCAATTGCCAATTATTTGGGAACGAAGTCAAGCGCCAGAATGGTGGGCTGGGCTATGAATGCATCGCATTTGAATAAGAAGGTACCCGCCCATCGTGTTGTCAATAGCAAGGGGCTGCTCACTGGCAAGCATCATTTCACGCCTCCTTCTTCAATGCAAGCCCGCCTTGAGAAAGAGGGTGTTAAAGTGAAAAAAGACCAGGTAGTTGACTTTGCTACTAAGTTCTGGGATCCCAATAGAGAGCTCCTTTGATGCTTCGCTGGGAATGAGTTTCCCAATTTGCGACTATTCCCAAGCGCCAAACTGCATTTAAGTTCGCCATTCTGCATTTTGCCCGTTGGCACGAATGTAGTCTTGTGATTCACCAAAGAGTGAATACATGAAGATGTCATATACAAAGTCTAACCAGGAGCGGCACGCAAGTGTTGGCTCGTTTCATCTGCCAACAATTAAAAGCTAAAGACAGATGAAAACGCTCATTGCTATATTTCTAAGCCTCCATTTCTTAACAGCATCGGCAGTATATAACAGTGAGACCACTTCAAAAGCAATTCATCTGGTAGAGGCAAACAAAGAGAATTTGTTTGTATTTAAAGCAGGCAAGCACTGGAAGGGTGCATTTGTAGATGTAGTGTCTGAAAATGGAGATGTTGTCTCTCATCAAAAACTCACAAAAAAAAGATTGATCATTGACTTCCGTGACGTAGGATTGGGGACTTATACCATTAAGGTTACAAAAGGAAATAAATCAGAAGCATTTAAATTCGATCGTAGATAAAATTCAGTAAAGATTTTTGTTGGTTGGTTTTGATCGGAAAGGGTCGCTGCAAGGCGGCCCTATTCTTTTTTAGAAATTGCCAAGAGCCCGAGAAACGTAATAAGTCCGTTCATTAGCAAAACTTCGATTCCGATCTTATATCCGCCAAACCAGTTTTCAGAATTTAAGCTTATAACATAAGAGATTGCTGGCGATAAGATGGCGATCACAGGCACTGACCATCCACCGGCTTTTCTTTTTGTGAAAATTCCAAATGTGAACATGCCAAGAAGGGGCCCGTAGGTATAACTTGCCACATTTAGTACTGCATCAATAACTGTCTTTTCATTTACTTCTTTAAATACTAAAATGATGACCAAGAAGAGAACAGAGAAGGCAAGGTGTACAATAAATTTCTGCTTAAGCTTTACATTTTCTTCTTTGTTTTTGAAGTCAAGAAAGTCAATGCAAAAGGAAGTGGTAAGTCCCGCCAACGCAGAGTCAGCGCTGGCGTATGAAGAAGCCGTGATGCCAAGCAAGAACAAAATTCCCACTAGAGGGCCAAGTTCATTGAAAGCAAGCCTTGGGAAAAGTTCGTCTGTAATAGGCGGTATTGAAATATTCTTGGCGCTGCAATAAAGATAAAGGAGAGCACCAAGCGTCAGAAAAAGTAAATTCACAATAACCAGGGTAATGCTGAACCAAAACATATTTTTTTGTGCATCTCCAAGGGTTTTGCAAGTGAGATTTTTTTGCATGATCTCCTGATCAAGCCCGGTCATGGTAATCGTGATGAACATGCCCCCCAGAAATTGCTTGGGAAAAAACATGGTTGAATTAGCGTCTTCAAAATGAAAAATATTTGAATAATCAGAAGCAGCAATAGTACTTGCCATGGTTGAAAATGAAAATCCCAGTTTGTTTGAAATTTCCCACACGGTTATGATCACAGCTCCAACTAAAAAAAATGTTTGAAAAGTATCTGTCCAGATAATTGTTTTCACCCCGCCTTTGAAGGTGTAAATCCAAATGAGAGCGATAGTTGTAGCAACCGTTACAAAAAATGGCACGCCCCAGGCATCGAATAAAAAAAGCTGAAGAACGGTAGCTGCCAAAAATAATCTAAGTGATGAGCCGATAGAGCGACCAACCAAAAAAGTTAGAGCACCTGTTTTATAAGACCAAACGTCAAAACGTTGTTCCAGATAGGAATAAATAGAGACAACCTTGAGACGGTAATACAATGGCATCAGTATATAAATGATCACCCAATATCCCACCAAGTACCCGAGCACAACCTGAAAATAAGCAAAGCCAACTTTCCCCACGCTGCCAGGTACCGAAACGAAAGTAACCCTAGACAAAGACGATCCTATCATTCCAAATGCAACAAGATACCATGGTGACTGGCGATGAGCCGTAAAGAATGTATTCGAATCGGCCCCTTTGGAAGTAAAGTAAGAGATAGTGATGAGCGCAGCAAAATAAACGAGTATGATGGAGCTAACAAAAAGTGGACTCATATGTTAAAAATCTAAAACTTGGTATTTTTTTTTATTTTTGAAAGTGAATTGAGGAGACAAGATGAACATTTCCACACAGGAACGCGAATTGGTAGAGCTGCTGGAAGCGATTGAGGACACTGATCTGAAAGATCTGGTCGTGTTTAACGATGATTTTAACACGTTTGAGCACGTGATCGCGACCTTGATAAGAGTTTGCAAGCACACCCCCGAGCAAGCTGAGCAATGCACATGGCTTATTCATTATAAAGGGAAATGTGCAGTAAAGAATGGTTCATATGAAGAATTGAAACCCATGTGCGAAGCAATTTGCGAAGCTGGCATTGACGCCCGCATACTTTAATGGAATATCCCTCCAAACTTATTGAAGAGGCTGTGAATGAAGTTTCCAAGCTACCCGGTATTGGAAAAAAAACTGCGTTACGTCTTGTGCTGCATTTGATAAAAGAAAATGAGAATAAAACAGCAGCGCTAACGCAGGCACTCAATAATTTAAGAACTGGCATCCGCTTTTGTGAGACTTGCCACAATATTTCTGATCATGATAAATGTAGTATTTGTGCAAGTCACAGACGTGATCATTCTATTCTGTGTATTGTGGAGGATAGCAATGACGTAATGGCGATTGAAAACACGTCTCAGTACTCAGGGGTGTACCATGTATTAGGAGGCGTAATTTCACCGATGCATGGCGTTGGTCCAACTGATTTAAAAATCGAAACGCTGATGAGCCGTGTTTCAAAAGGTGAAATTAAAGAGGTTATTCTGGCGTTGAGCCCTACAATGGAAGGAGACACAACGTCTTTTTATCTTCACCGCAGGCTGAAAGAATATAATCTAAAAATCACAAGCATAGCGCGTGGTGTGCCCGTTGGTGGTGATTTAGAATATGCTGATGAAATCACACTCGGCCGAAGCATTACAGGCAGGGTGTTGTTCGGCTAATTACCTTTCAGTTAAGCTACGATTCCAATCGTAAACTTTATCAGAAATTTCTGTAAGAAGCTCAGGATCTTTTTCCAAAGCATTTCCAATCACAATTAAATCTGCACCAGCCTCAAAGGCATTTACAGCTTTTTGTGCCGTGTTTATTCCACCCCCAACAATCAGCGGAACGTTCACCGATTTTCGAATCGCACTGATCATTTTCTTGCTCACCTCGCGTTCGGCTCCGCTACCGGCATCGAGATAAATGAGTTTCAAGCCTAGCATTTCGCCAGCCATTGCCGTACTGGCGGCTAGGGAATATTTATCTTCAGGAATTGGAGTGGTGTTGCTGATATAGGCAACGGATGTAGTCTTTCCTGAATTGATAAGCATTTAGCCCGTTGGCATCACTTCAAGAT
>CAZNCO010000049.1:0-13557 GCA_964571345.1 uncultured Ohtaekwangia sp. | reverse complement strand
CCACCGATTCGCTCAAAAACTTTAACCAGATCAAAAGCCGGAAGATGACTGCCTACTTTGACACTAAAAATCAAATTCATCATGTGATTGTGCAAGGCAACGGTGAGAGCATCTACCACGCGTTAGAAGAAAAAGAAATCAAAAAGGACAGCCTTACGATCAAAATTACTTTCCTTACCGGGATGAACAAAATCATTTGCAGCAACCTGCGCATTAACTTCAAAGAAGGCAAAGTGAATAACGTAAGTTTTTATGTAAAACCAGACGCAACCTTTTTCCCTCCGAAGGAAATCAAGGAAACAGACCGAAAGCTGAAGGGATTTGTGTGGCTGGCAAAACTGAGGCCCCGAAAAGAAGATGTAGTAAAGAGGCGGAAGCCTGAAATTATGCGTGCAAACTGAAAATTTTACGTTAACGTATGCATTCTAATTTTATTGTATAAAATAATTGGATAACCACCGATTTAAAGTATATTTAGTATGTAAAAGTGTAATTTCATGAGGTTTCTGCTTTCATCGTTTTGTGTACTCTTGATTACGCTGGCAGGATATTCTCAAAATTTTGAACTGGTAGAAACGCAAGACAATTACCAGTCAACTTTCAATCAGCAGGTAAGAATATCACTTAAAATCAAAAACATAACTGACAAGAGTCAATTCTACATCGTCAAGCGCGTAAGAATGGACCAGGTAGAAACGCAAAAAAGCTACTTCTGCCTGGACAATCATTGTCTCGAACCAACCATCAGCGAATTTTCAAAACGCATTGAGCCCGGAGAAGTAGTAAACCTGAATTACATTTTGGAGACAGGCATGCTGGCAGGCCAGAGCAGTTACAAGTTTGAAATATTCCCGAAAGGAAATCCAACCGACTTAAAAGAACACTCGGTAAACGTAAACGTGGAGGAAAAATCAACCCGCAATTATTTGTATCAAAGTAAGGAGATCACGGTCCAAGAAATTTACCCCAACCCTGTACAAGAGCTAGCAACCGTGGATTATAAACTGTTAGAGGGTTTTGTAAAAGCAAAAATTGTTATTCATAACGTGCTGGGTAAACCTGTCTCCGCGTTTGAACTTGACCCTGCTGAAACACGCGTTAAAATCCAGGCCGATGACATGACCCCGGGCGTATATTTTTACACTTTGTACATCAATAGCAGCGGAGTGGCCACCCGCAAAATAATGGTTAGAAAATAAGACCATTCCATTCAAACTATCACGATTGCTATTTCATCCTTAGGTTGTATATTTGCAGGCTTTAACTGCCTCAAAGGTCGGTTTTTATTGAATTTTCAAAGAATAATGAGGAACACATTCAAGTACGTCCTAATCCTTTCCTTGCTGGCATCAGTAGCCTGTAGCAAATTCAGGAGGCTGGAGAGAAGCGAAGACTGGCGCCTGAAATACGAAGCCGGCCAGACCTACTTTGCCAAGAAAGATTACTATCATACCTCCATTTTATTTGAGCAGATTCTTCCGATCGTGCGAGGTTTGCCGGAAGGTGAGAAGGTAGAGTTCTACCTGGCCTATTGCCAATACTACCAAAAGACCTATTTATTGGCGTCCAACCAGTTCAAAGTTTTTTACGAAACCTATGGAAGAAGCCAGTTGGCAGAAGAGGCTTATTTCATGTATGCGTACTCGCTTTACATTTCCTCCCCAGACTCCAATCTGGATCAAAGAAGCAGCATTGAGGCAATGGGCGCCATGCAGAATTTCCTGAATCAGTTTCCAGGAAGTCAATTTACAGACAAAGCAACAGATGTGGTGGAGGCTTGCCAACAAAAACTTGAACGAAAAGAATTCAACAATGCCCAGCATTACGTTAAGTTGGGGTATTACCAGGCTGCCGTTATTGCCTTCAACAACTTTCGAAAAACCTTTCCGGATTCAAAATTTCTGGAGGAGATAGCATACTTGAAAGTAATGGCGCAGTTCAAGCTTGCAGAGCAAAGTATTCCATCCAAGCAACTGGAGCGTTACACTTCCACGGTAGAATATTACCGCGAATTGGTGGACGGATATCCCAACAGCACGAAACTGAAAGAAGCTGAGCAGTATTACACTACCAGCATGAATCAGATAACTTTCCTTCGAAATAAAAGTAAAAACAAAAACAGCTAATACCATGGCAACACAATCATCGATTATCACACGTGATGTTGAGAAAATCGCCTCTCCTACAGGCAATCTTTACGAATCAGTGGTAGTCATCTCTAAGCGTGCAAGACAGATTGCAGTAAACATAAAGGAAGAATTGAATAACAAGTTGGCCGAGTTTGCTACTACCGTTGACAACCTGGAAGAGGTATTTGAAAACCGTGAACAAATCGAGATTTCAAAATTCTATGAGCGTATGCCTAAGCCAACTACTACTGCGACAGAAGAATTTCTGGAAGGTAAGTTGACCTACCGCATGCGCGATGCATTGCCTGCAGAAGAAGGTAAAGCAGAATAATTATGCTCTCCGGCAAACGGATAGTAGTAGGTGTTACGGGCAGCATTGCTGCATATAAAAGCGCCTTACTCGTTCGACTGCTGGTAAAATCCGGTGCCGAAGTGAAAGTTGTAATGACTGCTTCGGCATTGGACTTTATAACCCCGCTGACACTCGCTACACTTTCTAAAAATCCTGTTCATACTTCCTTTTCGGAAAAACATACTGGCGGGTGGAATAATCATGTAGAACTCGGCTTATGGGCACATGCTATCGTCATTGCGCCAGCCTCTGCGAATACCATTTCCAAAATGGCAAACGGATTGTGTGACAACCTTCTATTGGCTGTTTACTTAAGCGCACGGTGCCCTGTCTTCTTTGCCCCCGCGATGGATTTAGATATGCTACAGCATCCGTCTACGCAAAAAAATATCCAACAGCTAAAGCAATTCGGAAACCACCTGATTGAACCTACGCACGGAGAGTTAGCCAGCGGACTGATAGGGACAGGAAGAATGGCAGAACCCGAAGAGATTACCACTCACCTGGAAAAATTCTTCTCGAACAATTTACCCTTAAAGGGAAAGAAGGCGCTTGTGACGGCTGGACCTACGCATGAATCCATCGATCCCGTAAGGTTTATCGGCAATAACTCCTCCGGCAAGATGGGGTTTGCCATTGCTGAGGAACTAGCTAGACAGGGAGCGGACGTCACCCTTGTATCTGGCCCAACACATTTAGCATCACCCGCATCAATAAATGTAAAACGTGTGAAGTCAGCGGAAGAGATGTATGCTGAATGCATCTCAGCTTTTCCGTCAGTCGATATTACAGTACTGTCAGCCGCGGTGGCCGATTATAGGCCAGCTGTGAAAGCGGATCAAAAAATAAAAAAATCGAGCGATACTCTTCAAATTGACCTGGTGAAAACCAGAGACATTGCTGCTGAACTGGGCAGATTGAAAAAAGTCGGACAGTTCACGGTTGGGTTTGCTCTCGAAACCGAAAACGAAAAAGCCAACGCTGAAAAGAAGATTCAAAGCAAAAACTTTGACCTGATCGTGCTCAACTCGCTAAACGACAATGGCGCAGGATTTAGTTATGACACCAACAAGATCTCGATCATCGATCGCGCAAGCAACATGAAAGAATTTTCTTTGAAACCTAAGAAAGAAGTTGCCTTTGATATCGTTAAAGCTATCATTGAGTATACCCATGCGTAGCTATCTTTTTGTTTTATTGTTTATTGTGTCGGCAGCACAGGCACAGGAACTGAATTGTAAGGTTACGGTAAATGCTGATCAGATACAGACTTCGGACCGATCCGTATTCAAAGACATGGAACGTTCGATGGCTGCGTTCATGAATTCACGCAAGTGGACCAATGATATTTATAAGCCGTACGAAAAAATCAACTGTAGTATTTTTATCAATATCAGCCGCATGCCTTCCATCGGAAGTTTTGTGGCAAATGCGCAAATCACAGCGGCCCGGCCGGTATTTAATTCCAACTACGAAACAGTTCTGCTCAATTTTGCAGACCGTGAGTTTGAGTTTGAATACATCGAATCACAGCCGATGGAATACAATGACAACGCCTTCATTACCAACCTCACTTCGATGCTTGCATTTTATGCATACACCATTTTGGCCGTTGATTATGACTCGTTTAGCGAAATGGGCGGCAATCCCTATGTGCAAAAAATGTTGCTGGTGGTGAACAACGCACAAGGCAGCAACCGGCCCGGATGGGTGGCACTTGGAAGTAACCGCAGCCGCTACTCTTTGCTTGAAAACATGAACAACCCGCAAATGGCAGACATTCGCAAAGGCTCTTATAAATATCATCGCCTGGCCCTGGACTCCTACGATAAGAACCCTGACCAAAGCCGTGACCAGGTGTTGGATGTACTGAAAACTGTAAAAAAAGTCTGGAATATTTATCCTAACTCTATCCTGGTAATTTCGTTTTTTGATGCAAAGTCAAGTGAGCTGGCCAATATTTTTGGTGATAGTGGAGCCAGCCTTAACACAAAAAGGGAAGCCTACGACATTCTTACCAGCATGGACCCCAAACGAACGGTTTATCAAAAAATCGTGTCGAATTAATTTTACTTTTGGAATAAAGTAACTTTATTGGTTGTTTAGCAATCAGCATCTCATGCTCTCTCATCTGTCCATAAAAAACTATGCGCTCATTCGCCAGCTGGAGATCGATCTTTCCGGTGGCCTGAATGTAATCACAGGCGAAACCGGTGCAGGTAAATCTATTGTTCTTGGAGCCATTGGTTTATTATTGGGTGAACGAGCAGACTCTAAAACGCTGTGGGATGAAAATCAAAAATGCATCATTGAAGGGAGCTTTTCCCTTGAAAAAGATAAGATAAAATCATTGCTTGAAGCAGAAGATTTGGACTACGCTGACTCCACCATTTTGCGTAGGGAGGTGAGTGCAAATGGAAAGAGCCGTGCATTTATTAACGACACGCCCGTTACGCTTGATGTCATGAGAAAGATCGGATCTCATCTAATGGATATTCATTCGCAGCATGAAACGCTTGAACTCGGGGATAGAAAATTTCAATTAGATTTGATTGATGCCTTTGCAGGCAATTCGAAAATAAAAGATTCGTACACGCAAGCTTGGAGTGAATTTGTGGAAGCCAAGCGCAGTTACGATCAATTGATCAAAGAATCAGAATCATTAAAAGCAGAGTCTGATTATGTAAAGTTTCAATTGAATGAATTGGTAAGCGCCAATCTTTTGGAAACGGATCAGGAAGTTTTAGAAGATGAGCAGAAGCGATCAGAGAATATCGAAGAAATAAAATCGAGGCTTCAAACCATTATTCAGACCCTTGGTAATTCAGAATTTGCAGTAACGAATCTACTTGCCAACATACGCGGAGAGCTTCAGGCATTGGCACAGTTGTCTAATGGTTTTTCTTCTCTACTACAACGCCTGGAAAGTACGCGAATTGAGCTGAACGATATTCTCAAAGAAGTGGAATCCGAAGATGAACAAACTGAATTCAATCCTGCGAGGGCCGAAGAAATCAACCAAAGATTAAGTACCATCTATCACCTTCAGCAAAAGCACAGGGTAAAAACTATTACGGATTTGTTATCCATTCAGAAAGAGCTGCAAGAAAAATCCGACAAGACAAACAACTTAGATGACCTGCTTGAACAAGCCGCCAGTCGCTTGAACCAAGCAACTCAAACATTAAACAGGCGAGCCGGTGAACTTTCCAATAGTAGGAAAAAAACATTCAAAGATCTGAGTACACAGCTTGTGACGCTATTGAAAGACCTAGGCATGCCTGATGCGCAAATTAAAATTGAGCAGGAAGCAATAGAGCCATCTTCAACAGGTGCCGACCGCATTGAAGTATTGTTCACCGCCAACAAAGGAATTGCACCTAAATCGCTGGCCCAAGTAGCCTCTGGCGGTGAGTTTTCAAGATTAATGTTTGCCGTGAAATATGTAATGGCCGAGAAGAAAACATTACCAACGCTTATACTCGATGAGATAGACAACGGTGTTTCCGGAGAGGTTGCTTTCAAGCTCGGAGCGCTGATGAAACAAATGGCACAGCAACACCAATTGATTGCCATCACACATTTGCCGCAGATTGCAGCAAAAGGAGACAACCATTATTTTGTATTCAAAGACAGCAGTCAACGCAAAACCGAAAGTCAAATTAAGGAATTGAACAAGCAGGAACGGGTAACGGAAATTGCCAAAATGATTGGCGGCAGTGCTCCCAGCCCTGTGGCGATTAAAAATGCCCGTGAGCTGATGGAGGCGTAAAGTCCTCTACCCCTTGAAAATATTGATTAAAATTTCCTATTTTGTATAGTCCTTGATCCTTTTTCAAGAATACATACAAACTAGTCCTTCGTTTTATGAATATTTTCGTTGCTCGCTTAAATTTCAAAACCAAACGCGAAGACCTGGAAGCTGCCTTCGCCAAGTTTGGACAAGTCTCTTCTGCTAAAATTGTGAAAGACCGCGATACTGGCCGATCGAAAGGATTTGGCTTTGTAGAAATGCCTAATGATGAGGAGGCACACAAGGCCATGGCCGCCCTGAACGAAACAGAACTTGATGGCCGCCAAATTGTGGTGAAGCCAGCCAATCCAAAATCAGAAAACAACCCAAACAATCCTTCGTAAGAAGGCTCAATTGAGTTGTTCTATAAAAAACTGCTAATGCAATTTGGCAGACATGTCTGTCATAGCCTTTTCTCTTCTGCGCTTTTCGTCAATTGAAAATTTACCTGCGCCAAATACCATAAAAACAACCAGCCCCACAAGCACAGCGATCGATACTTCTAATTCCATATGATTTCCGATGGAAACAAATCCTTTCGGAAAATTTACTAGCGCAACAGCACCCACCAGGATAGGCAATTGGACCGCACACATAATTCGCGTAAGCAACCCGAGTGCAATCAGTGGCCCGCACAAAACATGCGCAAAAACAACATAGTGTGCCACCGACACACCAATAAATGACATATTCATTCCCTGAATAGTCATCTCAAGCGACTGAATGTTATTAAGGAAGCTGAAGCCCTTGAAAGTAATGAACAACCCCAAGGCGATCCTGAAAACATCCAAAAAACCAGGGCGGTGCGAATTGCCCCAACCCTCAACTTTTTCAATAATATTCATAGCAACTGGGATTAAATTGTGACATACAAAGTTTACTGAAAAATCACAGCAAATTCAAGTAACAATCGATGATTGAACTTTGAACCTGAAAATGGAATAGGAATAAGGCTAGAGCTGCACGTATTGTGAGGGAGTTTTACCCGTTACCTTTTTAAAAATACGATTGAAGTTAGAAAGATTAGAAAAGCCGGTTTGAAAACAAATGTCCTGCACTGAATGCTGGTTAGAGATCAGAAGTTTGCAGGCGTGGCTTACGCGAACTTCATTCAGGAAGTTGGTGTACGTTTTGCGCGTACGGAATTTAAAATATCTACAAAAGGCTTCTGACGAAAGATGTGCTACTTCTGCAACTTCCTCGATATAAATCTTTCGGTGACATTCTTTAAAGGTAAAAGTCAGAATTTCATTCATGCGCTTACCTTCGTCTTCCTGAACTTTTTCATTCCAGGAAGAAATACACAAAGCGGTAAGATTTTTACTTTCCGAAAGTTGATTCAGTATCGACAAAAAAGAAATAACTCTCTTCAAGTTTTTTTCACGCTTTAAAGACCGGATCATCGAGCTGATAATTTCCTTTTCGTAGCCCTCCACCCGAAAACCACGGACAGCTTTCATCATGAACTTATGCGCACGCTCAAGCTCCGGCAGTTTCCAAAAAAAATCACCCAGATAACTTTCATTAAAATAAATAGAAAACGCATGAGCTTTCAACTTTGAAGCAGCAGAATAGTAATGTTTATCATTGCGAAAAACATGCGGTAGCCCGCTACCAATGACAAACAAGTCGCCTGCCTTGAAGCGCCCCACATAATCTCCCGCAATCAACGTTCCTTCTCCCTCTTCGATAAGCATGATCTGCAATTCAGGATGCTGATGCAATTGGTCATAAAAATGAGGCACAATATCCTCCTGAAAACGAAATGCCTCCGCACTTACCTTGGGCACGTTAAACGAAACTACTTTCATCCTAAGATTATTTTAACAGCCTGAAGCATTAAAAGAACAAAGTTAATGTCAAAATAGTATCAATAAAGACTATTTTAGGACAAAAGACTCAAGCCGCATTGATTTACATTTGTTACCTCAAACCAAAAACATTATGGCAATTGAATGGAAAGGCGTGTTTCCCGCGCTCACAACCAAGTTCACAAAAGATGATAAACTTGATTTTCCTCTTTTTGAAAAAAATCTGCAAGCTCAACTTGATGCCGGTGTTGACGGCATCATTCTTGGCGGCACGTTGGGCGAAGCAAGTGTCTTATCACACGAAGAGAAATTCGCGCTGGTGAAATTCGCTGTAGAAAAAGTAGATGGCAGAGTGCCCGTGGTAATGAATATTGCCGAAGGCAGTACGCGTGAAGCTGTGAAGCAGGCGGAGGAAGCCGCAAAAAGCGGAGCAAAGGGCTTAATGATGCTCCCTCCTATGCGTTACAAGTCTGATCATCGCGAAACGGTAACCTACTATAAAGTAGTAGCCTCTGCCACCAATCTGCCGATGATGGTGTATAACAATCCCGTTGATTATAAAGTGGAAGTAACGCTCGACATGTTTGCTGAACTGGCCGAAGAAAAAAACATTCAAGCCGTGAAAGAATCTACCCGTGACGTTTCGAATGTAACACGCATGATCAATCGCTTCGGAAACAGATTTAAAATACTCTGTGGGGTAGATACATTGGCGATGGAAGAACTCGTGCTTGGCGCTGATGGCTGGGTAGCAGGACTGGTATGCGCTTTCCCGAAAGAAACCGCTGCTGTCTATAAGCTGACTAAAGAAAACAAGATCGCAGAAGCGTTAAAGATATATCGCTGGTTCTTACCCCTGCTCGAATTGGATATTCACGCTAAGCTGGTGCAGTATATTAAACTTGCAGAACAGGAAGTTGGCCTCGGCTCAGAAACGGTTCGTGCTCCCCGACTCACTTTGGTGGGCGAAGAGCGTGAGCGAATTCTGAAAATCATTCGTGAAGGAATCAAAACAAGACCTAACTTGTAGGTTGGATGCTGGATACTTGATTCTGGATTGGTACAGAAAAGTCAGGTGTCAAGAATCCCTT
The DNA here is from genome assembly GCA_964571345.1 of uncultured Ohtaekwangia sp. Lineage (GTDB taxonomy): Bacteria > Bacteroidota > Bacteroidia > Cytophagales > Cyclobacteriaceae > ELB16-189. The sequence continues at coordinate 4,381 of CAZNCO010000049.1, read as the reverse complement.
ATTAGCAAAAAACTTTACTATATGACATTCCATAACGCTACACCCGAAGAAATAGAGGTGGCTATGAAAGAAGCCAACCTCGCTTTCTTATCTTACAAAAACTTCCCAGGCAAAAAGAAAGCAGCATTTCTTCGCGCCATTGCTGATGAAATTGAAGCGCTTGGCGACACGCTCGTAAAAACTGCTATGCGTGAAACCAACCTTCCTGAGGCACGCATTATCGGAGAACGTGGACGAACCACAGGACACTGTCGCATGTTTGCCGACCTGGTTGAAGAAGGCTCATGGGTGGAAGCACGCATTGATACCGCAATCCCGGATCGCGTGCCTGCTCCAAAACCGGATATCAGAAAAATGTCTGTAGCCCTGGGGCCTGTCGTAGTTTTTGGTGCTGCCAATTTTCCTCTCGCCTATTCAACTGCCGGTGGTGATACAGCTTCTGCATTGGCCGCAGGTTGTACAGTGATTGTAAAGGCCCATCCGGCTCATGCAGAAACTTCAGAGCTTGTGGCTGGTGCGATTAAGAAGGCTGCTGAAAAAACAGGAATGCCAAAAGGTGTATTCAATCATTTACATGATACCGGCTTTGCCGCAGGACAAGCATTGGTAAAACATAAATACACAAAGGCAGTTGGATTTACCGGCTCACTCGCGGGAGGTAAAGCACTGTTTGATCTTGCGGTGCAACGTCCAGAGCCAATTCCGGTGTTTGCGGAGATGAGCAGCATCAACCCTGTTACACTACTGCCCGAGAGTTTAGATAAGGATTTCGAGAAGACGGCTGTTCTCCTGGGCGGCTCGATCACGTTGGGGGTCGGACAATTTTGCACAAACCCGGGCTTAATCCTCGCCATCGAAGGTGATGGTCTGAAAAAGTTTATCGCCAAACTGGCAATCGAGATTGAAAAGAATGTTCCTGGCACCATGTTGCACCAGGGCATTGCCGATAATTATCACAAGAAACTAGCACAAGCGCTTGCCCAAAAAGGTGTGAGCGTGGAAGCCAGCGCGAAAGACGCAGGAACCAATGCACAAGGCCGGCCCACGATCGCTTCGGTGCCCGCAGATACGTTCCTTGCCAACCCCCTATTGGCGGAAGAAGTATTCGGACCGTTCTCACTCATCGTAAAATGCAAAGATGTTTCACAACTGGTGCAGGTGATCAGCAACGGTCACGGCCAACTTACTGCGAGTGTCATCGGTTCGGAGGAAGAAATTCAAAAGCATAAGAATATTCTGAATATTCTCACCGAGAAAGCAGGGAGGCTGGTCATCAACGGTGTGCCAACGGGTGTAGAAGTTTGTCCGTCACAAAATCACGGTGGCCCCTATCCCGCCACGACAGACTCAAGATTCACCGCAGTAGGTACAGACGCCATCAAACGTTTTGTCAGGCCTGTAGCATACCAGAATTTTCCGGATTCACTTCTGCCTGACGAGTTGAAAGACGGAAATCCGCTCGGTATTTGGAGAATTGTAAACAACGTATTTAAAAAATAGCAAACGTGTCGTCTGTTACCCGTAACAGGCAACCGGATACCAATTATGAAATCATTTTTTTGTATTGACGCCCACACGTGCGGTAATCCCGTGCGTGTAGTAGCAGGCGGTGGCCCGAACCTCGTTGGAAAAAATATGAGCGAGAAGCGCCAGCATTTTATGCGCGAGTACGACTGGATTCGCAAAGGATTAATGTTCGAGCCGCGCGGCCACGACATGATGAGCGGAAGTATTTTGTATCCGCCTTCCGATCCCGCAAATGATGTAGGTATTCTCTTTATCGAAACCAGTGGCTGCCTGCCGATGTGCGGCCATGGAACCATTGGTACAGTGACCATTGCAATCGAGCACGGACTTGTGACACCCAAGACTCCGGGCATTTTGAACCTGGAAGTTCCTGCCGGCCTTGTAAGGGTAGAATACAAACAGGAAGGCAAGAAGGTGAAGTCGGTGAAGATCCGAAATGTGAAAGCCTATCTGGCTGCTGAAAATATTACGGCCGAATGCCCCGATCTGGGCGAGCTAACTTTGGATGTTGGCTACGGTGGAAATTTTTACGCCATCGTAGATGTACAAAAGAACTTCAAAGGCATCGAGCATTATACAGCCGATCAGCTAATCAGTTGGAGTCGCGAGCTACGCAAGGACATCAATAGAAAACACACTTTTGTACATCCGGAAAATCCTACCATCAACAGTTGCAGTCATATTTTGTGGACGGGAAAAACAATTGACCCTACATCGACAGCACGCAACGCAGTCTTCTATGGCGACAAAGCCATCGACCGCTCACCTTGCGGCACAGGCACCTCCGCGCGCCTAGCGCAGTGGTATGCAAAAGGAAAATTGAAACCCGGGCAAGACTTTATTCACGAAAGTATCATCGGCTCAAAATTCATCGGCAGAATTGAAGAAGTAACAGAACTCAATGGCAAGCCCGCGATCATTCCAAGTGTGGAAGGCTGGGCGAAAGTTTACGGTCTCAACACGATTACGATCGACCCGGAGGATGATCCATATGCTTATGGGTTTCAGGTGATTTAGTTAGATACTGGATACTGGATACTCGATTCTGGATACTTGATGCTCGATAGAAAATTCAAGACTATGAGTTATAGAAAACTTGAAATTTGGGAAGAGGCAAGACAGGTCTCGATCATGATTCATGAGATGACTTTAAAGCTGCCAAAGTTTGAGCAATTTGAAGAAGCTCAACAAATCAGAAAGTCGAGTAAATCTGTAAGATCAAATATTGTTGAAGGTTGCGGACGAAGACGATACAAACAGGAATTCATTCGATTCCTGATCTTTGCGCAGGCATCTAATGACGAAACAATGGATCATCTTGAAATACTTTACGAAACTAAGTCTTTGATTGATCCATCTGCTTATGACGACATCAAAATGCGATTGGAAAAATTGGGGCGAAAGTTAAATAACTTTATCAAGGCTGTAGAACGAGGGCATAACAGCTTCGAAGAAGGAGGTAACATAGCGAATGAACCTACGACCGAGTATCTCAATTCATTAACAAGCGGCCATCCAGAATCAAGCAACTAGCATCCAGTATCAAGAATCAAGAATCAAGTATCATGCACATAGGAATCATCGGAGGCGGCATCATCGGACTTAGCTCCGCGTATTATTTAAGGAAGTCGGGGTTTGATGTCACGATTATCGAACAAACAAATTTGAATGATGGCTGCTCGTTTCGAAATGCGGGCATGATTGTCCCAAGTCATATTATTCCACTCGCTGCGCCAGGCATGATCGCGAAAGGCATCCGCTGGATGTTTAATTCATCGAGTCCTTTTTATGTACATCCCAGTTTGAATGGAGCGTTACTCAAATGGGGCTGGGAATTCTACAAGCATGCAAATGAAAAGCATGTGAAGCATTCTATCCCGGCTTTGCGCGATTTGAGTTTATTCAGTAAAGCACGCTACCAGGAGTGGGCAAAAGAATTGCCTTTTAACTTCGGTTACGAAGAGCGTGGGCTACTAATGCTTTATCAAAAACCGGAAACAGAAAAAGAGGAAATTGAAGCGGCACATATTGCGAACGAAGCGGGAGTGAAAGCCGAAGTACTGTCTGCGGAAGAAGTCCAAAAACTTGAACCGGATGTGCGCGTAAATGCACGCGGTGGCGTGTACTACCCGGGCGATGCCCACCTCACTCCGCACATTCTTATTAACAACCTCCTTCAACATTTGAAGGACAGTGGCGTGAAAATTCAGGACCAGACTACCATTCAGGATTTCACCACTGATCAAACCAAAGTGCGAGTTGTAAAGACCGACCGTGGTGATTTTGAATTTGATCAGGTAGTGCTTGCAACCGGCTCTTGGTCAGGGTCAGTAGCTTCAAAACTCAAGCTCACCCTACCTATGCAAGCCGGCAAAGGATATAGCTTCACACTTGAAAACGTAGAGAAGAACACGCGCATTCCATCCATCTTTCTCGAAGCAAGGGTGGCCGTAACTCCGATGGGCAACTCGCTGCGCTTTGGCGGCACAATGGAAATTACCGGTGTTGATCACAGCATCAACATGAAGCGCGTGAAAGGAATTGTTGATTCCATCCCAAAGTATTATCCCGACATGAAGGTGAGTATGCCGAAGCAAGAGCAAGTGTGGCATGGCCTGCGTCCCTGCTCACCCGATGGACTTCCATACATCGGCTACAGCAAGTCATTCAACAATTTAGTGATTGCCACCGGGCACTCGATGATGGGCCTGAGCCTGGGCCCCGGCACGGGCAAACTCGTGAGCGAACTCATCGAACAAAAACGCCCAAGTGTGAGCTTGAGCGCGTTTGATCCTAATAGATACTAGTTGCTGGATTCTGGCATAACAGAGATCAAGCAACAAGTATCCAGAAT
>CAZNCO010000048.1:0-13566 GCA_964571345.1 uncultured Ohtaekwangia sp. | reverse complement strand
GAAAAAACGCAGTCAGGAAGTTCGGAACCCTGTTTTTCGAAATCGGATCGCACGATTTTGAACAGCCCTGCCGGACAACTACAAGAAGGTACCGGGCAGATCGCATTTGGTTACAGTATTCGACTCGTCTTCCTATTAACCAAAAACAGTAATCACCAGGATCACCGTACTCAGCGAAATCATCCATTCAATTTTTTGTATTTTTCAACCTATATGTCTGAAATCATTAAAACCACTCATCTCTCCAAGCGCTACACAAAGACGATTGTATTGAGAGATATCAACCTGTCGATCAACTCCGGTGAACTGATCGGCTACATTGGCCCGAATGGTGCCGGCAAAAGCACTACCATAAAGATCCTCTGCGGTCTCATCCCCGATTTTGATGGCGAAGCCAGTGTATTGGGCATGGATGTAAAGAAAGACGGCATCGAAATAAAAAGACGCATCGGTTATATTCCGGAAAATGCAGCCGTATATGAAACCCTTACCCCAATCGAATACCTTTTATTTGTGGGTCAGCTTTATGAGATCCCTGAAAAAAAAGTGAGTCAAAAAGTAAAGGAGTTGCTGCACTTGTTTGATCTGGAGAAAGCCAGTGAAATGCGGATGAGTTCCTTTTCAAAAGGTATGAAGCAAAAAGTGTTGTTGATCTCAGGCATGCTTCACAACCCGGATATTATTTTCCTGGACGAACCGCTGTCGGGGTTGGATGCCAATTCCGTCATCCTTGTAAAGGAGATTCTCACGCAGCTCAAGCAAAGCGGCAAAACTATTTTTTACAGTTCGCACATTATGGAAGTAGTGGAGAAACTCTCAGACCGGATCATCATCATCAATCAAGGTGAAATCATTGCCGATGGTTCGTTTCAACAATTGAATGCACAAGCGCAAGGGAGTACGCTCGAACAAATATTCGCTCAGTTAACAGGGCAAGGCGAGCAAGTGACAATAGCCAATCATTTTGTAGATACCCTGAAGTCATGATTTGGTTTTGGTTGCGGATATTGGATGTGTTCAAGCCATTTTTCAAATGGCAAGGCGTTGACTACGAACAATTGCGTTCCATCGTGGGCATCAAACTGCTGATGGACAATCGCAGGCCGTTTGGGTTGAGGGGTCAACAACAAAAAGAAGGATCATCAAATTTTGTCTTCACTATGATCTTCGGTGCCGTGATGGGCATTGTGATGGCTCTATTGATAGCGAAGGTTACCTCTGTGATCATCTCCTTCACCGTGTATCACTCTTTTCTTATTGTGATGATCGTGCTGCTGCTGATCAGCGACTTTAGTTCTGTATTGCTCGACACCAGCGATAATACGATCCTGTTGCCACGGCCTGTATCCTCAAAAACTTTTTATGCTGCCCGGACAACACACATTTTAGTTTACATCGGCCAGATAGCGTTAAGCCTGTCCATCATTCCAATCGTGGTAACCTTTTTTACATACGGGAAGATGGTAGGTATTGCATCCATGGCTACTACTGCCTTTAGTGTAATTTTTGCAGTAGCCTTAACAAACGGGCTTTACCTGATGATCATGCGCTTTACCAGTGAAGAGCGTCTCAAAAACATCATCAACTATTTTCAAATCTTCATGACACTTTTTGTAATGGGCGGATACCAGGTAGTGCCCAGGTTATTTAGTGTTGCTGAATTAAAAAACACGGTGGTCGATTTTCATTGGTGGGCACTGCTCGTTCCCCCCATGTGGATGAGCGGACTCATCAAATTGGTAAAGGATTTTTCCGTTGGTAATATCGAACTTGCTTTGGCAATCGTTGCAGTGTGCGTGCCATTGGCTATGTGGAAAGTAATTTCCAAATACCTCACGCCATACTTCACTTCAAAACTCAGCGACCTTGGTACGGGTTCAGCCGGAGTCTCTGTGGATCAAGCTGTGCCAACAGTAAAAAGAAAGTCCGGATTCCAGATCAAAGAATGGCTTACCCTGCCTGGCTTGGAACGTGCTTCGTATTCACTGGTGTGGAGTGCACTCACCCACGACCGGAAATTAAAACTGAGAATTTATCCTGCCCTCGGATCCATTCTGATTCTGATCATCTTACCATTTCTGCGCAGTAATAATAAAGTATACTCTCTTCAGAATTTTATTCACTCCATGGGCGAATCACAGTGGCATTTGCTGATCATTTATGCCTGCATCTTTGCACTGATTTCAATTTCTTTTGAACTTCATTTTACAGATGAATACAAAGCCGCATGGATATACCTTTCTGCCCCCGTGAAAAAACCAGGCGTGATTTTGTCAGGCGCCTTGAAAGCTTTGCTGGCAAAGTTCTTTATACCCATCTATGCGTTCGATACTGCCTTGATATTGACCATCTGGGGAAGTCGGGCGATTGGTGATCTTGTATTCGGTGCACTGACATGTGTTTTCGTAATCCTTCTTGTAGGAATAATCGGAGAAAAACGATTGCCCTTGAGCATTTCTCCCACTGCACGCAATCAAACGGAAAGCTTTGCGCGGGCCATCATTTCCATGATTATCATTGGTGCACTGGGAGCAGGTCATTACGCCCTTGCGCAATTCTCTCTCCTGATCTGGATTGCTTGCCCTGTTACGTTGGTGTGCATCATTTTCACTTGGAAACTCTATTCAAACATAACATGGGAGGATGTAGTGATTTAAATTTTGGTTTCACAAATATCCACGAGTAAGCATCTCTCCTGAAATAGCTGTGGAACAAACTCCTTCCGATGTGATGAAAGGAAAAGATCTACAACTTGAGCGCGCACTGAAACTGTTAAAGACTCAAGACAGAGTTGGTTAAATAAATCACAAACCAATTTCTTAAATTGAGTTTCCTAAATCAACGCACCATGTTCTGGCAAGATCTTCGTCTCGCTCTTCGTCATCTTTTGGGAAGAAAATTATACACTACCATCATATTGCTGAGCCTGGCGATTGGTTTTACGTGTACAAGTTTGCTGGTTACTTTCCTGATCGCAGAAACACGCACTGACAGTTTTCATGCAAATGGCGTTAGAAGTTTCCAGGTTCTTACAGACGATCCATTCGGTAGCAATGGAAATATTTCTTACATCCCCGATTATTTGCCCGACTATCTCAAAGGAAATTTTCCTGAAGTGCAGGAAGTTGTTCAGGTCGGCACGCTTGATGGAAACTGGCTGGAGACAGAGGCCGGAGAGTTTCACGATATTCAATTGCTCGCAGTCGATAGTTCATTTTTCTCCATCTTCAGTTTTCCGATCATTTCAGGCGCAACCAAAAATAGCCTAGCACCTGACAAGATCATTCTCTCGGAGGATAAAGCGCGTGTTCTTTTTGGCACGAGCGATGCTGTTGGAAAAATTCTAAACTTCAAAACAGCTGATACGCTTCGCACTCTGCAAGTTGCTGCCGTGCTTGGCAGTGCTCCGGAAAACAGTCACCTCGTGTTTGATGGGTTAGTGGCAAACGCTATTCTGAAAAACAAATGGCATGGTGGCACAAGTTACGTTTTGCTGCGCGACTCCTCGCGAACTGCCTTGATGCAAAAGATAAACAAGGATCCACAACGACCAGGCTTGACTGGCAATGGCAAAGCACATTACACGCTCGAACCGATTTCAAAATCCTATTTCAATACGGCCAACAAAATGACCTACACGCGCATGCGTAATGCGCTGTTTATTAAAATCGGAATCATGGTTTGCTCGCTGGTACTTTTCATGGCAAGCTTTAATTTCATCAGCTTATTTTTGCTTTCGTTGCAAGGCCGAAAAAAAGAAGCTGGAGTAAAAAAAATGCTGGGCATCTCGTGGTGGAGTCTTCTTCGCGCCTCATCCTTGGAGGTAGCAATCTATGTGGCTGTTGCTTTTGGTTTAGCAATTGTGTTGTTATTATTTGTTCTTCCCTCTTTTAACTCAGTAGTGGAAGGCTCTCTTTCCATAACTTATTTTTCACGTATAGAAGTGCTGATGTGGATCGGTGGCATTGTGTTAATTCTCGGACTCATGGTAGTCCTGTTTTCAGTAGCTCAGCAGCGGCAGGTGAAGCCGATAAGTCTCATGAGAAATGCAGGATCCTCTAAAGTTGTTTTCAGCAAAACACTTTTCACGATTCAATTCATTGTGTCGATCACACTGGCTATTTGTGCCATTGTTACAATCTATCAGATGCGCTTTATCGAAAGCGAACCATTGGGCTTCAATCGAAACATCATCCGGTTACAATCACCATCTAAAACCTTAAATGCAAGGTTGGTCACACTCAAACAGGATTTGCTTCAGATTAATGGAGTTCAACATGCATCAATAGTAAGCGGCAATCCCATTTCTGGCAACTGGATGGCACGCTATGATTTAGAAGACGGTAAATTCTACACACCATTTCTTTTTAGTGGTGATGAAGACATGTTTACCACTTTAAATCTTACACTTGTTAAGGGTGAGCTTCCATCTGCCACCCGATCAGGAAAAGTGGTGAACGAGTGCCTGGTGAGAGAATTCAATATGAAGCATCCGGTTGGCGAAAAAATTCCCGGAACGGAAGACATTATCATTGGTGTGGTCAAAGACTTTACGGCCACTTCCTTCAAAGATGAAATACAACCTGCTATTCTCTCTTACTCCGCTAACAACAGTCGCTTGATTATTGACTACAATGGGCATTCCGTTGGCTCACTGCTTCCGCAAATCCAAAAAGCGTGGGCGAAAAATTTTCCTGATCACGTCTTCTCCTATCTCGTGATACAGGAAGAGCTGATGAAAAAATATAAAGAGGAAACATTCTTTTACAAGACGATCGTTACATTTGCGATTACCACATTAGTCATCTCGTGCTTTGGTTTATTTGCATTAAGCTGGGCTGTAGCACAAAGCCGCACCAAAGAAATGGGCATTCGTAAAGTGATGGGTGCCACCGCCCGCGATGTGATGATTTTGCTGACAATGAATTTTCTTCGTCACATTATTATTGCTTTCGCTATAGCTGCACCAGCCGGATACTATCTCATGGACAAATGGCTAAGTCACTTTGCAAAACGAATTCCCTTAGGAGTATCCATCTTTGCTGTGGCTGGTGTGACTGTCATCTTCATCGCCTTTCTCACCATGAGCATTCAAACGGTAAAGGCAAGCCGCACTAATCCAGTGAATGAGTTGAAGAGCGAATGAGTGCCAGTTACTCTGTGTTCTCTGCGTTTGACCTTAAGAACCGCAGAGAACACACGAGTCAACTGAAAAAATTGCACGATGCTACAACGCAGAGATATGAACCACCTGCGAGCCCTTCTTGAAAACCTGGCCCTTCTCTTCAATAAATTTTTGTTGAAGCTCAGGCGTGAGCATGCGATGAACATATTCATCGATCACGTTTATTGCCGGTTGCACGGGTTCGCCAAATGTAATGGCCTCATCAGAATAGGAGTATAACAGTTTTGGGTACGCGTTGATGAACAGATCGTGTGAAAGAAACAGATCTGCTCCGATCACAGTTTTGCCGCTTACAGCTACCACCCCGATCACATCTTTTTGATCATCAAAAATATTTTTGAAGACCAGCGCATACTCTTCTTGCTTTCCCCTGAACTCCACGTGATGCGCATGGCCGGTGTAGGCATGCGTATCGCTATCTACGCCATTCTTGTCATTGATTTTGCGCACCTCGTCCCACACACCTTGCTGGCCTTTTTTGCGAATAGCATGACTGAGGTGTTGATTCGCCATGGAATAATATGCTGCAAACTTACCATCTGAATGATCATGGTCTTCGTGGCCCTCTTCGTCATCATCCTTCTCGCGCCAGCGCCCATGCTCTACGCAATACACGGGTATCTTTACGCGGCCACTGTGTGGCGGTATAAGCATGTCATTTTTTATGACACGATCCTGTTTGCCTCCTTCTACAATTTCGCCCGACATAATGAACAGCGTATCCTTAGAGTGATTGCGTAGCACGAGCTCGTTCACGGCACCGTCCAAATCAGTTTCTTTAATGGTGATTCTTTTCGTTTCAATTCCTTCGTGCAGCGACATGAAGTAACCGAAGTTACCAACGCTCGATTTGAAAGTTGACTTCGCACGAATGGGAATCAACCGCAGATTCTTGAATGTGTACTTGTCAGCATTCGTTAAATCCGCATTCAGATAATTTCCATTAAATGGCAACAGATCATTGCGCCCAGCGCTGGATACATTGTTCGTTACCTCCACGCTCACTTTTAATACCGGTGTGCGCAAACTAGTGATGAGGTAATCATAAAAATTATCCTGCTGTATTCCCTGTGCCAGGCTCTTCAGATCGAGGCGCAATTCAATTTCTTTCAGTCCATCAATTAGCCAACTATCAGGCAATTGGATAGTGCTCCTTCCCAGTTCATCGGAATAATAGATGATGGAATTTGCCTTGAATTGAACCGGACTGATGATGATGGGAATTTTTGAAACCGGTTTCCCAGAATCCAGAATCTGAAAGCCAAACAAAGTAGTTCCTCCTTCACCAGTGGTAAATCGTGCGGTAGGCGCATCGGTGCGTATCGAAAGCTGATCCAGGATCTGTTGCAGGCGCGTGTAACTTTCGACACCAAGGAAAATCATTTTACCCTGGTAATTTACCTCAATGGGATCACCCCATAAATTCTTTAACGAAAGTAAAGTACGCAGGTAGAAGTCAATGGCCGTAGTGTAGCTACCGGATTGTTGCAATGTGGCCGCCTTATCAAAAAACTGCAGTGCAAATTTTACGGAGCGCTCAGTGTTGGTTTGCTTTTGCTGTTCATATGTTTTCTTTGCCAGGCGATAATACACGTAGTAGTTCCCACCTTCTTCCTGGGAGTCCACCAGTTCAAAATTTTGAATCTCATCAGCTACGGTTGTTTTGATGTTGGTTTCGTATTGCTCTTTGAAGCGATGGTCTTTGTCAATCTGCTGCAGCACCGAAATGCTGTTAACCATGATCTTGATTTCGCTGAGCAAATCCTGCAGCGCATTTTTCTTGGCTATCTGCTGGTAGTCCTGCGACTTCGTAGAAGAACTACCGATGCCGATATAGTATTCAGGATTAACCGGTTTTGTCTTAATCCAGAGTTTCGCAGGGTGCGAATTAGTTTGAGCCTGGCTGCCCGAGAAAATACAGATCAGCAGCAGGACCTGAATGCTCATAAGAGAGCCGTTCAATTTTGTTTTCATAATTGTTGTTAGGTAAAAGTTGGTGAAGTGGATTGGAGAACGGATGAAGCCTCTGTTCTGCACAGTCGTTATTAAGCATACCTAATTCATACTTTCGCGGGTACCACCCTAAACTTTCATGAATGTCAGGCGAATGATTACAACAGAGGCGTCCTTCTCAGATCCGGAAGCAACAGATAAAAACAAAATGCGAAACGTGCGGAGAATAACTCCTTTGAAAAAAATGGAGCTTTAACGGAATAAGTTTAACGGAAGCAGCTGCATAAAACGAGGCTATCCAGGTTTGGGCAGCCTCATCATCGTCTTCGTAATCATCTTCGCTTTCAGCATCATTCAGGCAGGCATAAAGAGAAAACCCGGATTCCATTTTTCCGGAGAGCGTAGCTTTGGTCCGCGCAGTGGTTGTTTTGCTATCCGTCTGAATTAAAATCAACAATAGCAAGCCAACAATGACGATCGAAATTTTGCCTGGCTGGATAAGTTTCAAAATCGTGATGGGTTTGAATTCTTAGAACGGAGTTTCAAAATGAAAGTTGCATAAAGACATGAAGTACATCACCAAAATAGCAAATCATAAAAAAGAAATCCCCAAATTCAAATGCCGAAATGCGAGCAAACGAAATATTCTTCTGATCAAGAGTCCATGCCGAAAGGGTTGTAATAATACATATACTATAGTGATACCTCTATATACTGCCCAGAGATTTATACATTGAAGTCAGTCATTGACACCATCTGTGATAGTGACAATTAATAATCCTCACACCATCCAAAGTGTTGATCAACAATGACAGATTTCTCTTTTCGGATGTAATTCAAAAATGCCTCCGCCACGCGGGAATGCTTCTTTCCCTTTGGCCATATTAAACTCCACATCGTTTTAATCGGCAGGCCCTGCACCGGTATGATCTGCAAATCTCCACTCTGCAATTCTTTGCGAATACCAATCAGTGGCATGATGGAATAGCCCAGCCCTGCCAGCAGGGCCTGCTTCACTGCCTCGTTGGAAGTAAGCTCCATCTTCTTCACAACTGATACATGATTGCGCTGAATAAATTTCTCCATCGCCTGGCGCGTGCCCGAACCTGGCTCGCGATAAATCAGGGGTAAGTCTTTAAAAAGCGACTTGTTGTAGGCTGTCTTTTTAAACTTGTGCGATTTGTCGCCCACCAGGAATAATTTATTCGGCAGCAAATCAAGATGCTCCACTTTTACAGTGCGTGGCAGAATGGAAACCAGGGAGAGATCTACCGCATTCTCTTCGATGCTTTCAATCACACGTACTTTGTTCGTCACATCCATGGCCAGCTCCACGCCCGGATTCTGCTTCATGAACGAAGAAAGAAAATACGGCATCACATACTTGCCCGTAGATACTACCGAAACTCTCAGTCGCCCTGTAAGCTGCGACTTGAAGGCGTGTGTCTGAAAATTAATGGCTGCCACTTCGTTCAAGATCCGCTCAGCGGAGCGGGCGATCTCTTTTCCAAAGTCAGTGATGTAAATCTTTCTTCCCACCAGTTCGGTCAACGGCATGTCAAACTGCTCCTGAAAGTTTCTGAGCTGGTTGGATACTGCAGGTTGCGTCAGGTGAAGCTCTTCGGCAGTCTTGGTCACACTTCCCTTTTCTGCGATTTTCAAAAATATCTGCAATTGATTGAGGGTGTAATTCATAACTTTTTAATGATGTATTTCATACTAAAGATGAATAAAAAAGAATGAACGACAAAGCACATCTTTGCTCCCGGAAAAAGGATGCACATCCCAAGCCATGAGTTCGTGAATCAAACAAAAAACCACTTACTAAAATGACAACAAAAAGACTTCTGTTTCTGCTTCTCTTACTTGCCTGCGCATCTGTTACTTACGCGCAGAAGAAAAGTACAGCCACTCCCCTCCCGCTGTATTATAACATCGCTGAATTGATCACCCGCTAATTCCGCATCATGAAAATGAATCCAGAAAAGAAAGCTGTGGCTGAGCCGGGAGTAGAGAAGTTTTTTAAAAACCGGACCTTGATGGTGTGCTCCATGCACGGAAAAGATCTTGCCATGCGGGCGGTGATCGAAAAATATTTAAACGTGCAAGTGGACGTTGTCAGTGGTATGAACACTGATGTGTTCGGAACATTTTCAGGTGAAGTAGAGCGCCCACTCGATGCCGTAGACACGTTACGAAAAAAAATACTGACAGGCCTTCAACTTTCGGGTGCCACACTCGGAATCGGAAATGAAGGCTCCTTTGGCCCACATCCTCAGATACCGCTGGTGCCCGCAGACCAGGAGATTGTAATGATGATCGACCTGGAAAATAATATTGAAATCATGCACGTGCTCACTACCACCGACACGAATTTTTCGAGTGCCGAAATTCATACCATGAAAGAGATGGTGGAGTTTGCCAACAATGTAAACTTCCCATCTCATGGACTAGTGCTGAAGCAACACGTGGAAGGGAAGATGGTGGCACTGGAGAAAGGCATTGTTACGTGGGATCACCTCTACAGTACGCTTTTAAACTTTCGAAAAAACAAGTCCGTAATCACTGCCGAAACAGACATGCGTGCCTATTTAAATCCTACGCGCATGAAAGTCATCGCGGCAGCCACCGAGCAGCTGATGCAAAAAGTGATCAGCCCGTGCCCGGTTTGCCACTGGCCAGGATTTGGAGAAACGGACGTGAAACGAGGTCTTGAGTGCAGCTTGTGTGGAGCGCCTACACGGCTGGTGCGTTCTACATTATCTCATTGCGCCCATTGCCACTATGAGCAAGAAAACGAAGTGTCTGAAAAAAACGCAGACCCACAATACTGTGATCACTGCAACCCGTAAGGTACTCACGTCATTGCGAGGCACGACCGAAGCCCCAACTACGAAGCTTGTCCTACTTACAAGGAGACTGCTTTGATTTTTGATTGGTGAGTATAGATTAGTGATTTTTGATTTATGTGTACGTCACTGCGAGGGAGGTAAGACCGAAGCAACCTCACCCACGAAGTCTGTCCTACTTACATGGAGACAGTATCGTGTGTTAACATGTATTCCATTAATTTTATAAGAAAAAAACTCTATGTCATCATCTATTGGTTTTATTGGATTGGGAAGTCTGGGCACGCCTATTGCCGCTAACCTTATTGAGAGCGGGCATGAAGTGCATGTTTATAACCGCACAATATCAAAGGCAGGTACATTGGCATCGCGCGGGGCAAAGGTGTGTAGCAGTGTGGCCGAGCTGGCGCAGCAATGTAAAATTGTTTTTACCATTGTGTCAGATGATGCAGCGCTCAAGAGTATTTGTGAAGGGGCGGCAGGGCTGATCGCCAACCTCGCACCCGCAAGCATTCATGTGTCCATGAGCACGATTCTTCCAAAAAGTGCTGCTGACCTGGCTTCGTTGCACCGCAGTCATCAACAGGATTATTTTGCTGCGCCTGTGTTCGGCAGACCGGAGGCAGCCGCAGCCCGAAAACTGAATTTCGCAGTTAGCGGGGCAACTTCAACAAGACTAAAAGTAGAATCCTTGCTGAAAGATGCGGGTGCAACAGGCGTATGGAATTTTGGCGAGGACATCACAGCAGCCAACACCGTTAAGTTGTGTGGAAATTTTCTGATTGCCGCAGCACTCGAGGCAATTGGTGAAAGTATTCAACTGGCTCAGAAGAGCGGAGTAGATCCGCAACAACTCTGGTCGATGCTGTCGCAGACATTGTTTAACTCCCCGGTGTATGTCAACTACAGCAACATCATCATGCAACAGAAGTTTGAACCAGCCGCCTTCACGGCAAAGCTGGGGTTAAAAGACTTGAATCTTGTACAACAACAAGCCGCTTCTGTAGGCCAGCCCATGGCACTGGCCTCGTTGCTGCAAAGTAATTTACACAAGCTGGTAAAAGCAGGTAACGGTGACAAGGACTGGAGCGCGATAGCACACGCAAGCTGAAAAGCATAGTCTTCGTAGGAGGAGACTGCTTCGGTCTTGCCTCCCTCGAAATGACGTAACAATCACAAATCACCAATCAATACTCACAAATCACCAATCAATCCTATAAAACTCTGCGTCTCCTGTGTGGCCTTCCGTGTCCTCCGTGGGTAAAATCTCCCGCGAAGAAAAGCCACAGAAAGTTAAAAAGGAATGAGGTAATTTCTCTGCGAGAACATGCCTTATGGCTGTTTAGGCACAAATGCACTCTCACTCCTTTTTCACTTTCAAATCAAATTTATTGGTACTAAACTTCTTCTCTAAAAATATTCCTATCACTTTGTAAACATAGGAGAGCACAGGGAACACAGAGATTGCACAAAGGAAAATTAAAAATCCACTCGAATCTAATTCTTCACCACCTTCACCGTCTGTGCACCGTTTCGGGAATCAAACCGGAAAAGATAAAGACCGTTTTTAAGATCGCTTAAATCGATGGCTGTTGTACCCTGAAAACAAGATTCTGTTTTAACGAGCTGCCCATCAGATTGGTAAATATGAATGGTTGAATGACGATCATTAACAACCTGTAGCTGCGAGGAAGTCGGGTTGGGGTATACCAGCGGTGAATAAACGGGTTCAATCCCGGTGATGGAAGTAATATTAGCAACATTACTGTATGCACTTTCCCCGGACAAATTCACGGCCTTAACCCGGTAGCTGTAATCTGTTTGAGAAGCAACGTTGGTATCACTGAAAGCAGTGATATTGGCAGCAACAGTACCGATTTTTAAAAAGGCCCCTGACCCAACCGCGCGCTCGATCACAAAACTGGATTCCCCAACAGAGTTGTCTGTCCAGGTCAAATCAATCTGAAGTTTGTTAGTCGTCATGGCTACCAGGTTCGTGGGAGCTGTTGGTGCCGGTGGTATTACAACGCGATAGACAGAGGTAGCTGAGAGTATCAAAAAGGATCCATCCTGCAACAAATGAATCCGATCGAACTGATCACTTTGATACTTGTACGAATTGTAAACCACTGGGACAAATGTATCATCGATTGTTCCGGAAGTGAGCAGGCGGATAAGTTCAAAACTTAAGTCCGTTTTTTGTGTGAGTAAATAGATGAAAGATCCGTCCACCACAAAATCATAACCGGCAAATCCCTGAAGTGAACTGATAGCCGGAAAGACAGCTTTTCCGGTTGCATCGAAATGATCAAACGGATAATACTCCAAGCTTGGCTTTTTTATGGAACCTGCAAAAAAGATGGAATTGTCTGGTAGAACAGACGTCTTGTGGTTTTGAAAAACATACGAGTCCGGTGCATACGTGTTGTCTACCGTGCCATCTGTATTAAGTCTGAACAATTCTTTTACTGTAGTACCGTTCACCGAAAGCCCATCGGCCGTATTTAAAGCGACAATACTGATTACATACTTTCCATCCGGTTGCACGTTAATGGTTGTCATCTCGCCTACAGATTGAACGTTGAAAGTATTATCAATCGTTCCCGCTGAACTTATTTTCTCACACACTCCGCTGCCATTTGTAAACGTCAGGCCTACCAACGTACCATCCGCTAATTCCTTTATGTCATTGAAGCTGCTGACCACCGGAGTGAACGTGTTATCCGGACTGCCATCGCTATTGATTCTGCGCAGTGCTGTGTTGGGCGAAATATAACTTGAGATATAAGTCTTGCCCGAGGCACTGTTGAGCAACACCTGAGTGTTTGAATTTGGATCCTGGGGGGTATAACTAAAGCCGGTGTTGAACGTCAGGTCTTCATTAAGAAGGAATAATTCTCGGAAGGGTGAAATCTGGTTCACGTCTCCTGTTGTATAATAATCAGCAATACTCTTCACCACCCACTTCCCATCGTTCCGTTTTGTGAAATAAGCTTCCCACCTGCAATATTATTTGGATACGAATTGCTAAGTGCCAGCGTCTTTTGCCATCCTGTATAATCGCTGAGATCGGAGTTCAATCCAGCATGCGAATATTTCCCCGTCAGGTTATTATTCCCGACCAGTATATGATCTTGAGGAAGGTTGTAGGCTGCAGCCGAAAAATTTCCTACTGGGTAAGTGCCCAACACCACCCCAGATTTACTCAATTTGATAACGTTATAACCGGAACCAAACAGAATCGACAAGTCGCTGAGTAAAATCACACTTCTGGGTTTGTAGCCCGTCATCGGAAATGTGCTGTCGTTAGAACCGTTGTCAAGAATTCGTTGCAGAGGCAAGTTGCCTGATATCAAAAAACTTCCGTTTTCATGTGGCAGAATAAACCAGATATCATCCGTGTAGCCCCCGGAAAGTCCTACATTGAATGTGTTGTCCACCGTACCGGAGGAAGTAAGTCTAATCAGATTGTTAGCGCCTGAAACACCCAAGTAATTTTTGAACACACCGCCTAACAGCACGTTACCCGAAGGTAATACCATCACCTGGGCAACATATTCCCTGTCAACAGTAGTATAG
>CAZNCO010000047.1:0-13655 GCA_964571345.1 uncultured Ohtaekwangia sp. | reverse complement strand
GGAGTAGCTTGTGCAAATAGCTTTTCTGGTTGCGTCCATCCAACTGCACTTTCGCCTGCTGGTGTTTGCGCTCAAAGGTTTCCTTATTGCCGCGCTCTGGTTTTTCAATATTTTCGGCTTTGGCAAACTGCTCGAGTGTTGTAATCTTTTGTTTTTCCAGTTCAACAATATGTAAGGATCGAATACCGGCAACGAGCGAGAGATGATCATCCTCATGTCGCCTTTTATCGCAAACCTGCCACCATCGACAGATGTTACAATGCTCAACCGGACCAGGATAAGTACTTTGTTCACCACCAGCAATGGTCTGTTCCAATTTATTCTTTACCATCCGATAGTAAGCGCTGAACTCTGCAAAGCGATAGCTTTCAATTGGAAAATCTTCCCCCGGCTTGACTACATACATTCGCTCCGGTTCAACTCCTTGAAGTCTGGCCAAGAGGTCAGAGTACAAACACAATTGAAGAATGGTAGCAGCTTTCGTATTCTGCGCAAGCTTCGTGTCCTGCACTTCATACGACCAGTTTCCAAGTTTACTTTCTTTTTCAACTTTGATCAGGATGTCGGCAAATCCATGCCATTGTCCCTCTTCCAGTGTAGCTTGCACAATCACATCCACACCGGATTTCATTGCCTCAAGTGCTGCTTCTTGCGATTGCCCTCGCAGATCAACCACTTTTTTATTCTTTGAAAGATGTTTTACGTAAGCAGCTTCATGCTCTCTGCCTCGTTGAATTAGAACATCAAGCGAAGGATCACGATAATTGGGTCGCTTCAATTCACCAAGTGCTACTTTTCGCTCAAGCTGCGTGAGGTGTTCACAACTTAGGTGATTGGAGAGATCAGTGGCTGCGAGTTGAAATTTATCGGAGGCCAGGTTCATCAGCAAAAGTTACACTATTCCATTTACAAAATACTCATGTCCCGTTTGGCCCGTTTATGCCCCCTTTGCCTTCATTGAAGCTGCCGATAATATATTTCGTGCAAAGTCTTTCGCGCAGATATGTGAGGATAGTCTTTAACTGACGTCCTTTCTTTCTAATATTTCACTTCTTCTAAGTAGGTGTTCTATTAGAAGGACAGAATTGATAATCAGTCTATTGCAAAATTTATTCTAATTGCTTTACTAATTAATTCACTTCTGCATTCCATATCTATTAGAAGGAAGCCTTTGCCTATCCCGCTGGGCAATTTGCGGCAGCGGGCTTCAAAATGTTTGGCTTTTCCGTTTTCCAATTAAGCAAAAATCAATTGATTGTCAGATTCTTGCGTAATGTATCTGTTTTCTGAATAAGCAAAGTAGCTCATCATCATTCACAAACGGCTTTCAATATTCTTCTCAATTTCATCTGCAATTATTTCAGCAAACTGTTCCCCGAGCTGATCAATGTCAGCCGTTGTCCATGGCTGTCCATATAGCCGTTCTTGCAATAAGATTTCCTGGTTGGTGAAGGATTTGATATGATAGTAATATTGGAACAATTCAAATTTTAAATCTTTCCAGATATTAAATGTTTTGGTGCCGGATTTTATATGCCCTTGCAAGTCAACATGCAATCCGATACGGTGCGCCCCCTCAGTCAATAGCTTGGCATCAAGATCAACACTCGTTCCAAAATTGTATTGGTCATTGATCATGCGGGTAATAGTTGACTTTTTAAAATCAGAGAGTACCTCGCCAAGCAATTGTTCTAACTTTTTCATTAGTTGTGGAAGCACCTCATTGAATAGCTCTTGGATACTGTCGTTGTCCCGCTCTTTTTTCAAAGCGTCCTTATTAAGTTTTTGAGTGAGTTCTTTAATCTTGGCAAGTTTAGCATCAAGGGGTTTTACAAAAGTCTCAAGTTCTTTTTCTAATTCTGCTTCCAATTCTTCAACGGTAGGCATTTGTGCTTTCAGTTGCTTCGGCAACGTGTTAATGAGTTCGTACTCCGCCACACCAATGGGAGATTCAATTCCTGTAAGGGCAAACTTTACCACCGTTTCATTGGGTGTCTTGCAGAGCAGTACGCCTATAGTTGGCTTATCATCTGCTCCTTTGATTTGTTGATCAATCGTGTTGATGTAGAAATTCAATTTACCTGCATATTCTGGCATGAAATCACCCACCTTTAATTCAAACACTACAAAACAATGCAAGTGATAGTTGTAAAAAAGTAAATCAAGAAAGAAATCATCACCGTTCACTACCAAATTCTGTTGGTTGCCTACAAAGGCAAAACCTCTTCCCAGCTCTAGCAGAAATTTTTTAATGTGTTGAATAAGTGCTTTCTCCAACTCAAGTTCATGTACCTCCTCTCCAATTCCCAGGAAGTCGAATAGATAAGGATTCTTGAAAGTTTCGCGGGCAAGGTCAGATTGGTATTTGGGTAATGTTTGTTCAAAGTTGGTAATGGCTTTGCCTTGTCGGCTATACAAATTGCTTTCAATCTGGTGAATCAGCACGGATTTGCTCCATTCGTTTTGAATGCACTTATGAGCATAGAATAATCGCTCTTCGACAGTTGGAAGCTTGTCGAGTAACACGATATTATGCGACCATGGCAACTGTCCAACTACCCTTTCCAATTGTGCAGCCGGTGGTTGCACAATTAGAGATTCTTGAGATTCAATGTTTTGCAATTTGGCAGCCAATGGTTGCCAAATTGATAATTGAGGATAAGCTTTGGCAAAGTCCCGCATGTAACGCAGGTTTCGGACTGAAAGTCCTTTCATATCCTCAAACTCAATCTTCAAGTCTGCCGCCAGTCGTTCAATAGTTTTTGATCCCCAACCTTGTTTGGTTTGTTGCTCCAAAATAGTCTGACCGATTTCCCAATACACCTGAAGCAGTTGCGCATTCACTACCACAGATGCGCGCAACCTGGCTTGCCTGATCTTTTCTTTCAGGTCTTGAAGGATCTGACCATATCCACTTTCGAGTTCTGAACTCATATTTCTATTCCTTCTCCAACTTCAAATCCCCGCAGACAAATTCTAGTAATTCACCAGGGTCAACTTCAATTGCCAAAGCAATAAGGTATAGTTCCTCAGCAGTCAATCTCGCACTTTCTTTATTTGAGAGTTCATTTAGTCTTGTCGTGTGAATCTTCGTTTTTCTCGAAATAGCGGCCCTGTTAACAGATTTTCGAGCCAAATATTCGCCCAGCTTTGTCATGAATAATGATTTTAAGAACATTAATTTAATAATTAAGCACAATTATTAACTATTTAGGAACAATCGTTAGTTATTTATGCCTAATTTCATTATAATTGTTCCAATATTAGGAATAATTATGGTGTTATCCAGTCAATCAAAAGAGCAGCAAATAGAAATCAAGATTTCGAGCCCTGAAAAATTGAAAGAGTACACAGAAGCTTTGCTTGCAGTTCTGGCAAAGATTCAGATCGATAATTGTGATCCGGCTTTCAAGAATAATCTGTAATCCGTTTTTGAGCTCTTGTCGCACTTGCGTCAAGATCAAAACGCACGTTTTGTCCAAGAAACCCCATTTGCAAGCCTAAATCAAGCCTTCGTAAAAAACTGATGCCACCCTATATATATAGTGTCAACTACCCGGTCTTTTCCTCGAGCCAGCCTGATGAGGTCCTTTCCAAGGCCGGGGTAAAGTGCAATGGCCCTCCATAGGTTAGCTCTGTGTCCTCCGTGCTCATTGGTTTAGGTAAAACTGAAACGGAGGCACAGGCTTTTCCTCTCTCTCAAAATCTACATTCAAACAACTTCCGCATGAAAAAAAATAAACAAACATCATGCATGGCATCGCCATGCCCAAAAACTCGCACGCTCTCACGTTTCACCTCTCATTTCTCACTGTTCTTCATCCTGCTAGTTCTCTCTCACTCCATTATACATGCCCAATCTTCCCTTTCCATTGGCTCCCGTTTGCCGGACAACATCACTGTTAAAAATGTTCTTCATCATCCAACGGGCGAAGTAAATTTATCGGGATACAAAGGCAAGCTCCTGATCCTCGATTTCTGGGCTACCTGGTGTGCACCCTGCATCGCTATGCTGCCAAAGTCAGACTCGCTCCAAAAAGTTTTTGCAAAAGAAGTGCAGTTCCTGCCCGTCACCTACGAGCCTCGCGCCAAAGTAGAGAAGCTCTTTTTGAAACTGAAGAAACTCAACAACCTCTCGTTGCCCATCGTCACCGATGATCAGCAGTTGCACACACTCTTCCCGCACAAAGAGTTGCCACACTACGTGTGGATCGATGGTGCCGGCATCGTGCTCGCCATCACCAATGCGCAGGAAGTCACCGCAGAAAACATTCGCAACATCATCAACTACAAAAAGTCTGAACTGCCCGAGAAGAAAGACAAATTCATTTCGTACAACCGCGAGCAACCATTACTACTAGCAGACCTCGGCATCACCAAAGACCAAGTGCATTTTGAATCACTCGTGAGCGGCTTCATCGAAGGCCTGCCCGGTCGCTACGATGTTGTGCGCAACGAACAAAACAAAATCGTCCGCATCACCGCCATCAACGCGTCATTGGAAATGCTTTATCTCCTCGCGTGGAGCAACGGCACCCAATACCTCGGTCGCAACCGCGTCATCTATGAAGTGCATGATGCAACACCCGTGATCACCAACGAAACAAAAAAGGATGCGCTCGCCAAATGGATGCGCGAATACTCCCGCTGCTATGAATTAATTGTTCCCGAAAGTTTATCGGCCACGGCATTCAAAAAAATGCAATCCGATCTCGCTTCCTATTTTCCACAATACAAAGTGAGTTTGGAAAAAGTAAAACGCCCGTGCCTTGCATTGGTGCGCACTTCCACAAATGACAAAATCAAAACCCACGGAGCCAAAGCAGAATTTCACTTCGGCCATCTCGAAGCTTCCATGTTCAATTGCTCATTGGATCTGTTAGTCGCCCAACTCAACGCCATCTATCTCCAAAACCTCACAACACCTGTTGTCAACAAAACCAACTACCCCGGTTTAGTCGATCTGGTCCTTGACACCAACCTCACCAATGTCGAAGATCTGCGAGCCGCCCTCCAAAAATTCGACCTCGATCTTGTTGTACAAGACCACGAAATCGAAATGCTCATCATCCGCGACAACTAAACGCCTAAAGCACCTGTCAGTCTGAGCCTGTCGAAGACCGACTTCCCAATACACTAAATAGAAAAAATGCCTCAATCACCAATGCCTACAATAACTGTCAGTCTGAGCCTGTCGAAGACGGTCTCTCAAACAATTGTCAGTCTGAGCTTGTCGAAGACCGACCTTCCAATGCACTTAATGCAAATACCAATGCTTCAAATACACAACACCTAAACTACCTGTCAGTCTGAGCCTGTCGAAGACCGACTTCCAATACACTAACAACTAAAAACTAAAAACATGAAAATACTTTTACTTCTCCTCATCATCTGTCCCCTGGCTGCATTCTCCCAAATCACCGGCCGCGTCACCTCCACCACCGACAAACAACCCCTCCCCGGTGTCAACATCCTCGTGAAAGGAACTACCACCGGCACCACCACCGATGCCGAAGGCAAATTCACGATCAGTGCGCACAAAGGCGAAACACTCGTCATTTCCTTCATCGGCTTCGCCTCACAGGAGATTGCGATTGATAATCAAACATCACTGAATATTGAATTGGTCGAAGACATCGCCACACTCAACGAAGTCACGATCGTCTCTACTGGCTACCAACAAGTGCCAAAGGAGCGGGCCACGGGTTCATTCGTGCAGATCGATCAGCAGTTGATCAATAGGCGCGTAAGCACCGATGTGCTCAGTAGGTTGGAGGATGTCACCAGCGGCTTGATCTTCAATCGCAACGTGCCCGGCAAAACAAATGACATCAGCATCCGCGGCACAAGTACAATCTTCTCCAACACAGCCCCGCTCATCATCATCGACAACTTCCCTTACGATGGCGACATCAACACCATCAACCCAAACGATGTGGAGAGCATGACCGTTTTGAAAGACGCAGCCGCAGCTTCCATCTGGGGCTCTCGTGCGGGTAATGGAGTAATTGTCATCACTACCAAAAAAGGCAAACAAGATCAGCCGCTCAAAGTAGCTTTCAATTCCAATATCACCGTCATCGATAAGCCCGATGTGTTCTATCCATCTCGTATGTCCTCCTCCGATTTCATCGATGTTGAAAAAAAGTTGTTTGACAACGGCTACTATGCCGCCATTGAAAACTCATACAACTATGCACCACTCACTCCGGCAGTAGAACTCTTTATCAAAGAGCGCGATGGCATCTTGACTTCTTCGGACATGCAGCAACAACTTACTTCGCTTCGTCAACAAGACGTTCGCAACGATGTTCAAAACTATCTCTACCGAAAAAGTGTAAAGCAGCAATACGCCATCAACTTCAGTGGAGGCTCGCATACCAACAAATACTATTTCTCCACCGGCCTCGATCGCAATTTGGATAACCTGATCGCCAATGATCTCACACGCGTCACACTCAACGCGGGCAACACCTGGTCTGGCCTAAATGACAAACTGAATATCTCTGCAAATATTTATTACTCTGAAACAACCAGGACCACCAACCAGGATGATCCAAGTTCCATTCGTTTCACTTCGTCTTCGCCCATGTATCCGTATGCAGCGTTCAAAGACAGCAATGGCAACAACATTCCACTCATCCGCGACTACCGCGCTTCCTTTGTGCAACAATCAGAAGCAAACGGCCTCCTCAACTGGCAATACAATCCATTGGATGAAATCAACGCGCGCGATAATTCCTCCAATCTCGTTGACTACCGCATCAATACGAAAGTCAATTACAAAATCATCAATGGCCTGAATGCAGAAGTTCTCTATCAATACTGGCGCAGCATTTCCGAGGGCCGCGATCTGCACAAAGCAAATTCGTACTACGCACGCAACCTCGTCAACCAGTTTACACAGGTAGATGCAAGCAACAACCTGGCGCTCGCCATTCCGGCAGGAGGCGTCCTGGATAATACTAACCCCTCTGCCGTCAGCAACAACATCCGCACCCAACTCAATTACTCAAAACAGTGGAGCATCCATGAAATAAATGTGCTCGCTGG
The DNA here is from genome assembly GCA_964571345.1 of uncultured Ohtaekwangia sp. GTDB lineage: Bacteria > Bacteroidota > Bacteroidia > Cytophagales > Cyclobacteriaceae > ELB16-189. The sequence goes on along the minus strand of CAZNCO010000047.1, from coordinate 6,602 downwards.
TTACGAAGTCAAAGACGTAAACACGACAGGGTCTTCCTTCCGCTACTATGGCTACAACGATGAGCTCGCCACCAACCAGGTAGTGGACTATGCCAACTTCTACACACAATACAACAATCCTTTTGCTTACGTGCGCATCCCCAATGTAGATGGACAATCTGCTCTCACCGATCGTTTTATTTCCTACTTCGCAAATGGCTCCTACTCGTTTAAGAAGAGATATACCTTTTCAGCAAGCACGCGAAAAGATCAATCCAACTTGTTTGGGGTGAAAGCCAATCAACGTGGAGTGCCGTTGTGGTCAGCAGGTGTATCCTGGAATATCAATGACGAGCCGTTCTACAAACTAAATGAAATTCCGTACCTGCGCTTGCGCACCACCTACGGCTTCAATGGCAACATCAACAAAAGTGTTACTGCCTTCACTACTGCTTACATGCTCGGCTTCAATTCGCTCACAGGTCTCCCCTACGCCACCATCACCAACGCACCCAATCCGCAATTGCAATGGGAGCGTGTGAAGGTGCTCAACTTCGGCCTCGACTTTGAATCCAAAAACAAAATCGTCAGCGGCAGTATCGAGTACTATACCAAGTGGGGCCTTGACCTTATCGGCACAACTCCCTTCCCGCCATCAACAGGCATTTCATCTTTCACCGGAAATACAGCAAACACAGTAGGCCACGGCATCGATATAGTCTTGAACACAACGAACATCGACCGCGCTATCAAATGGAACACCAACATTCTGTTCAGTCATTTGACAGAGACAGTCACTTCTTACAAAACAAAGTCCGATGCGTCCGGCTACTTGTTCTATGGCAGTGGCTCTTCCGGTTTGAGTTATCCACTGGAAGGCAAACCTCTTTATGCATTGTATAGCTATCAATGGGCCGGCCTCGATCCAACCACCGGAGATCCGCGCAGCTTCGTCAACGGCCAACCAAGTGCTGACTATGCTATCATCGTCACCAATGCCACACCCGACAATATCGTATTCAACGGCTCCGCCCGTCCCACCTATTTCGGTGCCATACGAAATACACTCTCTTGGAAGAATTGGTCGCTGTCATTTAACATCTCCTATCGCCTCGGCTATTTCTTCCGCAGAAATTCTGTTCACTACAACAACCTGCTCTCAGGTCAGGTAGAGCATGGCGACTACGCACAGCGTTGGCAAAACCCAGGTGACGAAACAAAGACCAATGTCCCATCGATGCCAACGGCCATCGATGCAAACCGCGACAACATCTATCTCTATTCCTCCGCGCTGGTGGAAAAAGGAGATCACATCCGCTTGCAAGACATCCAATTGAATTACACGTTCAGCAAAAACAGTTTTGTAAAGTTCCCCTTCACCCGCGCCCAACTCTACTGTTACATCAACAACCTCGGCATCCTCTGGAAAGCAACTAACTCTCCACTCGATCCCGATTACCCAACACTTAAACCCCAACGCTCAATTTCAATCGGCCTGAAAATAGACTTCTAAAACCATCACAGAAATGCCTAACACACCTGTCAGTCTGAGTTTGTCGAAGACCGACTTCCCAAAACACTCAATAGAAACACCTGTCAGTCTGAGCCTGTCGAAGACCGACATCATCAACCCATCTTCAAATTTTCAAATCATCAAATCTTCAAATCAACATGAAACCGATAATCACAGCTCTCATTTTAGCACTGCTAACCACATCTTGCAACGATTCCTTCCTCGACAAAAAACCAAACAAGTCGATTGTAGTTCCCTCCACCCTCGAAGACCTGCAAGCGTTGCTCGACAATGCACAAGTCATGAATGTAGTGCCCGCACTTAACTTAAACGGCACCGATGACCTCTTCACCACCGATGCAGGCTACAACTTCCTCATACTTTCAGTAGAGCGCAATAGCTACACGTGGGCAAAAGATTTCTATCAGGGCGAAACCATCTGCTCGGATTGGAACACTCCCTATCAGCAAGTCTTTTATGCAAACGTGGTGCTCGAAGGATTGTCCTCAGTGGCCGTTACAACTTCAAATGAACAGCAGTGGAATCAAATCAAAGGGAGTGCACTCTTCTTCCGCGCACATGCCTTTTATCAGCTCGCCCAGTTGTTCGCGGTGCCTTACACAACGAACACAACGGCATTAGGAATTCCCATTCGCCTCACGGCCGATGTCAATGCAAGCATTGCACGCGCCTCCTTGCAGGAGACTTACCATCAAATCGTAAATGACTTGAACCAGGCAAAAGACTTGCTTCCCACTTCCTCTCCCCACAAAACACGACCTACCAAAACGGCATGCAGTGCATTATTGGCAAGAACCTATTTGACGATGGAAGACTATACAAAGGCCGAGCAACATGCAGACGAGGCGTTACAACAAAACCCATTCCTGCTTGACTACAATTCGTTGAATGCTACCGCTACGCGCCCGATCCCGCAGATGAATGACGAAATACTTTTTTATGCCAACCTGGTCACCTACCGCTTCACCACTTCTACCTTCACGTACATCGACACGTTGCTCTTTGCATCGTATGACAACAACGATCTCCGGCAAAAGATCTTCTTTCGCAACCGTGCTGCCAACCGCTACACGTTCAAAGGCAACTACACCGGCAATGCCATCCCCTTCGGTGGCATCGCCAATGACGAAATGTATTTAACGCGTGCCGAATGCCGCGCTCGCAACGGCAACGTGCAAGGAGCCCTCGAAGATCTGAACACGTTGTTACAAAACCGCTGGACAACCGGAACCTTCTCTCCCATCACCGAAACAGATCCCGATCTCCTCCTCTCAATCATTCTCACCGAGCGTCATAAAGAATTGATTTTCCGTGGCACGCGGTGGACAGACTTGCGCAGGCTCAACAACGATCCGCGCTTCGCAAAAACCTTGCAACGAAATATTCTGGGAACTACCTACACACTTGTCCCCGGTGACGCAAAATACACGCTCCCCATTCCCGACCAGGAAATTCATACCAGCGGCATTCAACAAAACGCTCGTTAAATGAAACAGAAAAAAGATGTAATGATAGTGGATGACGATTCAGTCGTCCACTTCCTCTCAGAAAAAGCATTGTCCACCTTTCATTGGATCAACAAAAAATACAACGCCTTCAATGGGAAGGAGGCAATACAGATCCTCGAGAACTACTGCCGCGGTCTGCTGTCGTTGCCAGACCTCATCCTGCTGGACCTACACATGCCCGTGATGGATGGATTCGAGTTCATCGAAGCATTTCAAAATATGGAATGCCTGAAAGACAATAACATCGTTATCGCAGTGTTCACTTCCTCCGATTGCCCAAAAGAGAAGGCACGCCTCGCATCATGCGGAATTAATCATATCGTATCCAAACCGGTCACCGCAGAAAAATTATATTCAATCTTTCAAACGGAATTCTGAGGCGATTCTCCATTTTTCCTCCTGTTTCTAATCGTATCTTTCCCGTCACTAAAAGCAATGAAGAGATGATACCCAATTTAAATATTGTATTAAAATTACTATAACAAAATGAGCAAAGTAAAATTCCTCTCCTTGTTATTTGGACTAGCCATTTCCTCAGTCCATGCACAGGGTAAGCAATCAATTTTATTTGTATGTGAGCATGGCGCTGCAAGGAGTGTTATCGCGGCAGCGTACTTCAATAAATTAGCAAAAGAAAGGGGATTGAATTACGAAGCTTCTTTTAAGGGGACTGATCCGCAAGATTCCTTAACCTCCGGCACAAAGCACGGTCTAATGAAAGATGGCTTTGATGTTTCGAAAATGAAACCAGCACTTATCTCGCAAAGAGATATAAGCAATGCTATCATAGTAGTAACATTTGATTGTCAATTACCAGGCAGCCCTACAACTAAAAATAGCGAGCAATGGAATGGCATTCCTCCAATCAGCGAAAGTTATAAGATTGCCCGTGATCAAATTATCATGAGAGTAGAAGAACTGGTCAGACAATTAAAACCAAACAAGAAGCCCTAAGAAATAAAAATGAAACCAATCTATTCCCTCAAAGAACTTGTTTTATACTTCCTGAAATTGGGCACGTGGGGCTTTGGTGGCCCGGTGGCACTTGTGGGGTATATGCACCGCGATTTAGTCGATGATAAAAAATGGATCAGTGAAGAAGATTACAAGGAAGGGTTAGCCCTTTCTCAATTGGCCCCTGGCCCTCTCGCGGCTCAGTTATCCATTTATCTTGGTTATGTACACTATCGAATTGTGGGTGCGACTTTAGTTGGAATCGCTTTTGTTTTGCCTTCATTTTTAATGGTGCTCGGAATTGGATACGCTTACATATTGTATGGTGGACTTCCGTGGATGCAGGCAATTTTTTACGGGATAAGCGCAGCAGTTATTGGCATCATCTCTGTTGGCAGTTATAAACTCGCAACCAAGACCTTGGGAAAAGATAAGCTGTTCTGGTTAATTTTTGCCAGTGTGGCTGTGGTAACATTTATTACCGAACAAGAAATTATCTGGTTGATCTTGCTGGCTGGAGTTATTGGTTGGCTTGTGAAGACTCCGCCCTCGTGGCTGAAAGGTCAAGCAAACATGGTTGCTCTTGCGATCCTTTTAGTCGCTCCGTTAGATAACGACTCAAAGCTTTGGAAAATCACTTGGTTTTTTATTAAGGCAGGTGCATTTGTCTTTGGAAGCGGTCTTGCAATAGTACCATTTCTCTATGGAGGCGTTGTAAAAGAATATCAATGGCTCACTGAACAACAATTTGTCGATGCCGTAGCAGTTGCTATGATTACTCCCGGACCGGTTGTTATTACCGTTGGATTCATTGGATATCTTGTCTCTGGTTTTTGGGGTGCAGTCGTTGCCGCGTTAGCAACGTTTCTTCCTTGTTATCTATTCACTGTGATCCCTGCACCCTACTTTAAGAAATATGGAAAAAATCCAGGCATCAAAGCATTTGTAGACGGGATAACAGCCGCAGCTGTTGGTGCTATTCTCGGTGCCGTTATTGTTCTGGCCAAGCGATCACTCATTGATCTTCCAACAATTGCCATCGCATTCACAACTGCGGGTCTCCTTATAAAGTTTAAAAAATTGCCAGAGCCAGTAATCATCATTTTTGCAGCAATCATTGCGGCTATCCTGAAAACGTATATTTAGTCAATATAGCTCGATGAATTGTATGAGCGACAAACTCCACTTTTACTCCATTTTTAGGTTTTAACTTTGCAAGGAAAGTACGTTGATGAAAGTTCTCATTGTTGAAGACGAAATCTCACTTCTATCAGTCCTTAAAGATTTTCTTTCGAGGGAGAAATATTCTTTTGATGCAGTCTCTACCTACAAAGAGGCTTCTGAAAAAATATTCCTGTTCGACTATGATTGCGTTTTATTGGACATCAACTTGCCTGATGAAAGTGGGTTCAGGATTTTAGATGAACTTAAGAAAGTGAACAAATCCGATGGCGTTATTATCATTTCTGCCCGCAATTCTTTGGATGACAAAATCAAAGGACTAAACCTTGGAGCGGATGATTATCTGACCAAGCCTTTCCATCTGTCAGAATTAAATGCAAGAATTCAGGCAGTCATCCGCAGGAAAAAATTCGAGACAGGAAGAAAGATTGTATTCTCAAATATTGAAATTGACCTTTCTCAAATTTCTGCGAGAGTAAATGATCAGCCAACCAGTCTCACTAAAAAGGAATTCGACATACTTCAGCATTTGATTGCAAACAAGAACAGTGTGGTATCTAAAAACTCGCTGATCGAATACATCTGGGGCGACTATGTAGACAATGCGCTCTCCATTGATCTGCTGGCCACACATCTCAAAAACCTGAAAAGGAAATTGAAACAGGCGAATGCCGCAGCGGAAATAAGAAACGTGTATGGTGTAGGTTACCAAATTGTGGAACTATGAAATCGATCAAACCGATCAAGTTACTTACCTACACATCGCGCAATTATCTCTTCATATTTTTATTGCTACTAATGCTTTTCTTTGGAGTATTTTACTTTATCATGAGAATGCAAGTCGAGCAAAACATTGATGAGATTCTCTCCAATAGAAGAAACAATATTATTGAAACCTTCAGGAGCAATGGAGGGCAGATTCCAACAAATGCAAAGGATTATATTGACTTCTCAATATTGCCCATCACGAAACTATACGACCAGGATGTGTACGCTGACACGCTAATCTTTGAGAAGACCGATCAGGAATTGGATGAGTACAGAAAACTGGTAACATCGTTCGAATTCAATGGTAACAAATATCGGCTTGAAATTGTAAAAGCTCATTTGGAAGCTGTTGAAATCATTAACACCGGAGTGATTTCCTTGAGCCTAATATTTATTATGATCGCTGGAGTGTTCTATTTCAGCAGTCAATATTTTTCCTTCCGGCTTTGGAAACCCTTCCACGAGACATTGACAAAGCTGAAACAATTTGAAGTGGATAAACCAGAGAAAATAAAATTGAATGAAACGCGTATTTCTGAATTTAATGAGCTGAACGAGTCTATTGCAGAATTGACAGAACGGGTTCATAGTACTTTTGTAAATCAGAAGCAGTTTATTGAAAATGCCTCGCACGAAATGCAAACGCCCCTCGCGGTAGTGCAGAACCAGCTGGAAAT
>CAZNCO010000046.1:0-13714 GCA_964571345.1 uncultured Ohtaekwangia sp. | reverse complement strand
CTTTCCATGTTACTACACGTCTATATCTTTTCTCAAGGCGTGCTTCAATCCGCGTAAATAAAAAAGGATTAGGCTCGGCCCGCTTTATTCCTTGCAGGCTGCTTAATATTTCCTCTTTCCAGTTGTCGTTTTCCATATTCTAGGTAGTTAGACGATGATTATTTCTATTTCCTTCGGTCGGGATAAAATTTTTCCAGATTATTCCTCAAGTTGGCCTTGGCTCGTTGAATCAAGGATTCCACAGCCTTTTGCGATAGTTGCATCGTATCTGCGATTTCCTTTTGCGGTAACTCTTCTAGTTGCGAAAGGATAAAAGCCGTTTTCTGATTTTCAGGCAACAAATCAATTACTCCAAATAAGATGGATGCATTTTCCTTGTTCTCCAATGCTATGCCAGGGTGATCAAAGTGCGGAATATCCAGTTCCGGAGAATCAACCGAATCGCCAAATAAGCTACTTAAAAAACCAAATCGTTTTTTTCGTTTGCGATAGCGAAGTGCATCAAGGCATTTATTAATGGTGATGCGATACACCCACGTGCTTGGTGATGATTCTCCTTTAAAGGTTATGGCAGAATGGAATATTTCTACAAAAACGTCCTGCGTGATTTCTTCTGCTTCCTCAGCATTTTGCAGGTAGCTAATGGCAGTGTTGTAAACTTTTGCTTTAAAGTATTCATAAAATATTTTGAACGCGGCTTTGTCTCCCGCGGCAATCAGTTCAATATGTCGGATGTGGTCCAAAATAATTCGATTACCAAATATATAACCGTTAAGATGAGAATGGCTTACAATAGAAATAATTTGTAATAGCCAGATATGGTGATTACTTGTTATATTGGAATATAATTTTTGTCTCATGGCTGATCAAACACCACCTTCGCTCATTTCAAAAATGCAAAAGTTCTTTCCTATGGCCGAAGGAGTTTTTCTGGCGGCTTTTGGTGTAGGCCTAGTTCTTCAATATTTGGACATTCAAACAAAAATCGTTTTCATTGCGCTACTAGGTTTGTCAACCATCTACTTTTTGGGCGCCTATATTCCGATGGAAGTACCGTCAAGCAATAAGCAAGGCGGATTTGCCGATTTGTTTTCGCAATCCATCGCTCCCAAACTTTTGAGTATTGCATGTTCTGTCTGTGTGGTTGGTATTTTATTTTATCTCACCGGCTTAAAGGGTGCGAAGCAAATGTTGCTAATTGGAGCTTTATCCATTGCCCTGCTTTCTGTTTTTCTTTTTGTGGTGATCTTTAAAAATGACGTGATAAAGAAAGCATTGATGCCTTTGCTGCTTCGTGCCATTCCATTGGCGATGATCAGTTTTTATATTCTGCTCGCACAAGGTTTGTCAGACTAAATCAATCGTCCGCAGGCGAACGAATTTGTACGAAATTATTTCTCATTCAAGAGTCGAACCCTCTGTTATCTCAAAATTGAATATTTTTCTTACTGGCAGACGTTTTGTAAAGTCTGGGCGTAAACAAAAAATCTATGCTCAAGAATTATGTCAGCGTTGCCATCAGAAATATCTGGCGCAATAGATCTTTCTCATTCATTAATATTTTTGGCCTGGCCGCCAGCCTATCGGTGTGCCTTGTGGTGATCAGTATTTTAGTTCAGAATTTTAGTTACGATGGCTTTCATGTAAACAAAGACCGGATAGTGCGCCTTGTCGAGAGTCATCAGATTTTTGATATGCGCATTCCATTTGCCTCTGTTCCTTGGCCGGCTGGCGAATATTTCAAAGAACATAGCGAGGCTGTTGAAGACATGGCAACCATAGCAAGATTCACCGGTGCCCTGAGCACAGGTGACAATGTTTTTAATGTCAGCGGACTCTATGCTGATGATTCTTTTTTTAATGTGTTTTCATTTTCGAAAGAGACTGCAGGCGCATCGCTTAATTTACCTTACACTATAATGTTGTCGAGCACTGCTGCTGAAAAATATTTTGGAACTGAAAATCCACTCGGAAAAGTCGTTTCGATCACAAATCTAGGGGAGTTTACAGTTGCCGGTGTTGTAAAGGATGCGCCTGTTACATCACACATCCAATTTGAGTTGCTGATATCGCTTTCCACTTTACCTATCGTAAAGAAGGAGTTGATTAGCAATTGGAAAGAGTTTGGTAAGGACCAAAGCATCTACCACTATTTTCTTTTGAAGGAAGGTAAAAGCGAAGCCGAACTGATGCCGATCGTATCTGCGATGATGAAAGAAAAATATCCCGTAAATGAAGAAAAAGTGGAATACCGGTTTCAACGCTTCAACTCTATTGCGCCTGCCAGCGAGTGGATGAATAATGAGATAACAAATGTACCCCCGAGTGGCTCGGCTTATTTTCTTTTGGGTATTGCGGTGCTCATTATGGTGTGCGCGGGATTTAATTACACCAATCTTTCTATTGCCCGATCGCTTACACGCGCGCGTGAAGTTGGTTTGCGAAAGGTTTCGGGAGCGAGTCGTAAGCAAGTCTACGCCCAGTTCATTGCAGAGGCTACCATCATTTCTTTATTTGCGTTGATCATTGCACTTTCATTTGTGCCCCTTTTGCAGGATGCCTTCACTTCCTTGTTAGGAGGAGGGCAGGGTATTTCATTTGCGACCGATTATCGAGTTTACCTTTTCTTTTTATTGTTTACACTTTTAGTGGGATGGGCTGTAGGTGCCTTGCCTGCTTCGTTGCTTTCTAAATTTAAACCAGTGGAGGTATTAAAAGATTCTTCCGGTTTGCGTGTGATGAAAGGGATCGGATTGCGCAAAGCACTGATCATTTTTCAGTTTGCTATGTCCGTTGTGTTTCTTATTTCGGCAAACGTGATTACACAGCAATTTCAATTTGCGATGAATGGGCCGATGGGATTCAGTCACAATAATGTGATTAGTGTTATGACTCAGGGTGAAGACTATAGAAAAATACAAGCAATGGCTGCCCAACAAAAGGAAGCGCTTGGTATTTCAGCTTCTTCCTTTTTACCAGGCACCAATCGCGGTGCTTCTGAGCCGATGGAAAATCCTGACACAAAACAGAATGCAGATGTGTTTTTTCTTTCAGGGGATCAGAATTTAATTTCATCCATTGATTTAAAATTGGTGGCGGGTAGGAATTTTCCTTCCAACATGCTCGACTCTACAGAGCGATTTATTCTGGTGAATGAAACATTGGTTAAACAGCTTGGCTATCAAACTCCTGCTGATGCATTGAGTAAAACAATAAAAACGGAAAGAGGAACAACCTTGGAAATTATTGGAGTGTTGAAAGATTTTCATTATCGTCCGTTGGATGCTGATGTCCCGATTGGTCCAGCGGCTATACGATTTCGTCCCTTTGAGTTTGGAATCGTGAATATTAAATTCCAGCCTACTGACAAGAATCAACTGATTGCTTCGTTGGAAAAAGCCTGGAAGAAATTAAACAATGGTCATCCATTTGAGTATGCATTCTTTGACGAGCAGATTCAACGTTCGCTCAACCGGTATCGCATTATGAATGGATTGATGAAATTTGTTTCATTTCTCACCGTTACAATTGCATGTCTTGGTTTGTTGGGCATGGCACTTTATTCAAGTCACACTAAGTTGAAGGAAATTGCGGTGCGCAAAGTGATCGGTGCTACGGAGTGGCAGGTAATAATGCATTTGTCGAAGGGATTTGTAATCAATTTAATATTGGCCTGCGGATTGGCACTTCCTATTGGATATTTCATCAATAAAATGTGGCTTGATCGTTTGCCGTATCATATTGACATAACGCTGGGCTTATTGATGAGCGGTGTGCTATTGATATTTCTGGTGGGCCTACTCACGATTATTTCGCAAACGTGGCGCGCGGCCGCAACAAATCCTGTGAAGTTTTTGAAACGGGAATGATTTTCAGTTCAACGAAATAAGTAAATTAGGATGGTCATTAGCCATCCTTTTTATGAAAGAAAAAATCATTCTTGTCACGGTTGTTTGCTTTATTATGTGTCAAAATGGTTTTGCTCAGTCTGATGGTGTATCTACAGATGCCAAGTATGTTGATGAAGTCATGGTATTCACTATGCAGAAGGGTGGCCATATGTACGATGCCTCCATAGGAGGACAGAAATTTAAGTATGAAAAATGATGCGCAGGAGACTTGCTTTCGTTTTTCTTTTTATCTTTTTGTTTGTCAGTAAAGCCAGCGCACAAACTAAGTTCAGAGTAATTTCATTTTACACTGGTCGCGAAGATCAGGCGCATATCAGTTTTACTCACGAAGCGCATCGCTTCTTTTCTAAGCTGGCGGTGGAGAATAATTTCGTTTATGATTCAACCAACAATTGGAAGAACATGAACGATGAATTTTTGAGGAACTATCAGGTTATTATTCTTCTAGACACCCGTCCGGAATCAAAAGAAGCACGTGGTGCTTTTCAGAAGTTTATGGAAAAAGGTGAAGCCTATATGGGTTTTCACTTTGCTGCGTTTGCTTTAACACCCTCTGATTTTCCGCAAGATTGGAATTGGTATCACAATTCTTTTCTTGGCGCAGGTTCTTATGTAAGCAACACGTGGCGAACAACAGCGGCCATGTTGAAAGTAGAAAAACCAAATCACCCGGTTGTGAAAGGATTGCCCGAAGTCTTCAAGTCTTCTCCCAATGAATGGTATCGTTGGCAAAACGATCTTACCCAAAATCCCGATATCGAAATTTTGTTATCGATTGACCCGAGTAGTTTCCCGTTGGGCACAGGCCCTAAGCAGCATGAGATCTGGCGTTCGGGTTATTACCCGGTTGCCTGGACAAATAAAAAATACAAGATGATCTATTTCAATATGGGGCATAACGATATCGACTACGATCATCATACCAATAAAGATCTTTCTCATACTTTTGGAAACCCTGTTCAAGACCAACTGATCATTCAGTCACTGCTTTGGCTTGTGAGTAGTAAGTAGGTGTTGAATTCAAAAAGCGTAAATTTTTTATTCAGCATTTTTATTGGCAGATGCGCGTAATCAATATCTTGAGAAAGTTTCTTGAAGAATTTTAATTCTGTTTTAATATCCTGTGTTATGAAGTATATTTTAATCTTTGGTTGGTTGGTTTTATTGGCCAGTTGCAGTAAGGATACACCGTCAGCAACTATGTATTTCCCACCTGCTTCAGCATCTGACTGGGCGACTGTAACTCCGGCAAGTTTGGGATGGGACGAATCCAAAATTCCAGATCTTGTGAATTTCCTTCAAACCACTAATACACGCGCTTTCCTCGTTTTAAAAAATGGCAAGATCGTGATTGAGCAATATTATGGTGTGCAGCTTACCTCTGCGAATGCTTTCGATCAATCGAGTACTTGGTATTGGGCTTCGGCGGGAAAGACTTTAACCTCCGCATTGGTGGGAATAGCTTATGGGCAAGGGAAAATCAATCTCGATGCAAAAACATCTGATTACCTTGGTACAGGATGGACGAGCCTAACTCTCGATCAAGAAAACAAAATTACCGTGCGCAACCAACTTACCATGACCACCGGTCTTGATGACTATTCTGATCCCGGCAGCACGGGAGATAAAGATTGCACTGACAAGGCATGTTTGATTTACAAAGCTGATGCTGGTACACGGTGGGCGTATCACAATGCTCCGTACACATTGCTGGATGGAGTGATTGCTGCCGGCACTGGCCAGACGTTGATCAATTATTTCAATGCACAGATTGGAACGAAGATAGGAATGGATGGCACGTACATTAAAAGTGGTTATAATAATGTGTTTTATAGTACACCGCGATCAATGGCGCGCTACGGACTTTTGCTGTTGAATCAGGGCACATGGAATGGCACTCAAATTATACCCAAGGATTATTTCACGTTGATGAGCACCACTTCGCAAAATATTAACTTGTCTTATGGCTATCTCACCTGGTTAAATGGAAAGGCGAGTTACATGGTGCCAAATTCCCAAACGGTTTATCCAACAGACCTAACGACAAGCGCTCCAGCAGATATGTTTGCAGCCATGGGAAAAAATGGACAACTTATAAATGTAGTGCCTTCTATGGGGTTGGTTGTAATCCGGATGGGTGATGCACCCGATAACAACCTTGTACCCTTCACTTTTCAAATTGATTTGTGGACGAAGCTCACAAGCATTATTAAATAAGCTTCATCGCTACATATAGGTTCAATTTTAAAATATAGAATTATCGGTAACAGATCTCCCGATAAGGGCAAAACTTACATGTTTCAAAATCATCTGTTTGGTCAAACACTTCCTGTGGATTAAAGATTTCTTCTAGTAGTAATTTTAATCGTGATTCGAATTCATTTAGCAAAGACGAGACATCGGTGACTTCTTCTTTTTCGAGGAAGAGCCCAAACTTGTTTTTACCATCGTATACATTGTTGCGGCTGATCAGGCTCGGCATTACTCCTGCTGTGTTTCCACTATTTTTAATATAAAGCATCGCGTAGAGGATGGTTTGAAAAGCTGCTTTGTTGCGATCTTTCTCCCGGCCAAACAGTGACTCGATGCTTTTGAAATTCATTTTATCATTACCGGTTTGTAGTCGATCACACGCACGCGTCCATCTTTGCGATCAATGCGATCAATCTTACCGCCAAGCACTACATAACCGGGAGGCTGATCAATCTTCACATTGTAAAGGGAGTTACTCTCTTCTATCGCCACAATTTCAAACGGTGCATGGTTTTTATCTGCTTGCAGGATGCGTGTCACAAAGTCTTTCACAACTTCTCGCACCACTACGCGTTGGCCTTCGTATGTTACTTGCTTATTTTTCTCCAGTTTGTAATAATCGATAAACGCTTCATCGATGAGCGAGTCTACCTTGGTTTCGAGATTTTCGAAATCGGAGATCGCGATTTTCTTATGACCGTTACGTGCAATCAATTTCTTGTAAAATAATTCCATTGCCAGGTGAAGGATGGTGCCAAGCACGCGCGCATCGATCTCTTCTTCAACTTGCTTGGGTTCTTTGATCTTCGCAACCTGCCGAAAATAGAACTTCAGCTTGCATTGCAAATACATGTTGATGGCAGAGGGAGAAAGCCCCCTGAACTTCACATTGCCTTCGTTCAAGCGTGCTAACGCGCGCAAGACATTCGCATCTTTTTTTATGGTGATCGCTTCGGGCTGCTTCGGGCGCGCAGAGTTGTGAAGGATGTGTTTGGTAATGGGCAGGTTACTTTCGTAATAGAGCTGTTGCAAATAGCGACTCATCTCCCCCTGACCAAGTACATCCGTTTCGGAATTATAAAAAAGATGAATATTTTCTGCTCGCTGCAGGAGCCTGTAAAAAAGATACGAATAGATCGCCCCTTGATGTTCTTGTGTGGGCAGAGCATACGCTTTTCGCAACCTGAAGGGTATGTAACTACCTCCGGCAGGGGTGGAAGGAAAAGCGCCTTCGTTCAGCGAAAGCAGAAACACATTTTTAAAATCAATGTTACGAGTCTCCAACACACCCATGATCTGCAAACCTTTCAGGGGTTCACCGGAGAAAGGCATTTTCTCGGTGCGAGCTACCTGGCGGAACAAGCGAAGAAAAGACTTTAATGAGAGAATACGATCCTGTCTAGACGCGGCACTATTTTCTGTTTTAGTTAAAACCTCTGCCAAGCGTGTAAGGCATTTCTTTCCTACCAAAATAAATTCTTTGTCGAAATCTGAGAGCGATTCTATTTCTCCTACGAGGTTTACTATTTCCAAAACATATCGCGAGATATTTTCAGCCGATTTGAATAGCTGAGCATGCAATTGAATTTCGCTGGCCAGGAAATGTTCATTTACCGATACCCAATTGTGATTGATGATTTCTTTGCGTTTCGATTGTGCGGCACCAACGTCAGCGGCAGAGATATAGGGATGTTCCAGCACCGCAATTGCCTGCCGATGGTTGAATCCACCATTCCGATACGCAATTTGCAGATCGATCAACAACTCTACCAGATTGTAGATGGGAGTCTCGGTGAGGGAGAAGCCCATGGTTACGTTTATTTTGTCAACATAGCCGGAGATACTATGCAGCACCGGCATGAGTAACTTCTCATCGGGCAATACAATGATAGTTTCCTCCGGCACCATTCCGTTGCTCAATTTTGCTTGCAGAACTTCCGCGAGCCACTTTGCTTGCGCGATGGGCTGTGCAGCTGCGTATGCGTCAATTTTCTTGCTTGCGCGAAAATTGTCTGGCACATCGTTGGGGATTGTGGATTTGAAAATAGAGTGCAGTTTGTGTTCGCGAAAGAACCGCCCTGCTTCCTGGTTGTTGTCGTTGAGATAGTATTGATCCAGGTCCCAGGAAACGCGCGCTTGATTGTTTTGCACAGCATGGCCCATGATTTCTTCTTCCGCTTTGGTAAGCGCGTTGAAGCCAACAAACCACAAAGGTTTTTCGGTTGAGAAATCTAATTTTAAATTGCCTGCTAGCAGTTGCTCTGCTACCTGCCGATGCACCATGCCTTCGTAGGCAATCCCAAGCGAAACTAGCTCAGCACGGTAGCGATCGTAGATGTTAAAAAGTTTTTTCCAGACAAAAAGAAATTTCTGCTTGTTGCCGGTGAAAGAATCTTCAAATCCTGCCCAAAAGTTTTTAAGATATTCTTTTTGGTCATCGGTGAGGAAATCAAAAGTCTCGTCTAGTTCCTTTACATGGCTCAGGTCGCCAAAAAGCAGTTTCGCACGAACCATGTACTTGTCGAGTTCATCAAAATCTTTTAAAAGCATTACACCCCACGAATAGAATTGATCAAAGCCCTCAGGGGCGTAATGTTCATCTTCGCTCAATACTTTGTTGTAGACTTGGTGCAGCACTGAAATGAGCTCCAGTTTTTCGGGTATCCGCAATAGAGAGAGCTTGCTTACAAAATCTTCGAACGTGAGGAGGGTAGGAGCAAACACTGGTTTTGATAGGAGTGCGCCCAGATGTTTTCTGAAATACATGGAAGCCCTGCGGTTTGGAAACACCAGCGTGATTTTGGAAAGGTCTTGGTTGCTGGAATAGATTTCTTCCGCTAATTCAAAAAGGAAAGGCTTCATGATTGAACTAGCAAGTAAAGGATTTGAAGTGGAAGATCAAAAAGGGTGTTGATTTGAACATTGGAAAAATATTTTTTATTTCAACCAACCGTTAGCGAATAGATTATTGAGGGGAATTCTAATAATTTTTATGAATTCTTTGCAGCCTTAGGGTGATCATTTCGTTAATGGATATATTATTAGTGAAATTGAAAGCGATCATTCGACTTTCTAACATTTAAAATAAAGGCAGAATCAGAAACGTGCGCAGCTCTCAAAGATTAATACTATAAATGAGATGAATCGAGTAGAAAATACCAAGCAGATTGACCTTCCATTTATCTTTGAGCTGTTCGATCATTCTATCCGTTACCAGGAAGAGAAAGGTTATCCGGTTTGGCGAGATTATGATAAGAACGCCATCGTCAACGATCTTGAAAGCGGAAATCAATACAAAGTGATCTTAGATGATCAGATTGGGATTGTATTCAGTGTTTGTTACACAGATAAAATTATCTGGAGGACGTTGGACAAAGGTGACTCAATTTATCTCCATCGCATCGTTGTAAATCCTGCTTGCAAAGGGCAAAGACTTTTTGCAAAAATTCTTGATTGGGCTATTCAGCACGCCAAACAAAAAAAACTAGGCAATGTCCGCATGGACACGTGGGCAGCTAATCCAACAATTATCGAATACTATAAGAGTTTTGGATTTACTTTCGTTGAGAATTACACTACTCCCGACACCCCAGAACTACCGAATCATAACCGAAATCTAGGATTAACACTACTTGAATACAAAATATGACGACCGCGACCACGCATAGGAAATGGTATCATGTGATTTTATTCTGGGAGCTGGCCAGAATTTTATATAATGGGTTAATGATTTTTGTGGGGATCGGAAGTTTTCGGATAGGATATGTCAACATTCCTCTCGTTTATGAAATCATCGGGCTATTACTCAATTGCTTTTTTACATTAAGTTGGATTATTGAGTTAAGGGCCTGGGCGGAAGTTCCTACATCTTACTTGTGAAAATATAGAATTTATTTTTTCTTCGGATACCTCGGTCTTTCAGCCGCCCTGGTAATTGCTTTTCCAATCTTGTTGAGATTCTGAATGAAGACTTGCTCTCGTAACGAAGTCAACGAAGTTCTTTAGTATTTTTACGAAATGCTAATGGACGATTTTAATCGAACACTTGATATCTGGATAAACGATCTTCCTGGCAAAACCTTTGAGCAACTTTGTGTAAAGCCTTCCAGTAAGAGCTGGTCGTTAGGCCAGGTGTATGTTCACCTCATTGAGAATACCCTTTATTATCTGGAGCAAGCGAAAGTTTGTCTTGCCACCAACGATCACGCATCAGATGAAATGTCGGATCATGCGAAAGAGATGTTCGCGAATAACCAATTTCCTGATATGCTGATTGAAGGCCCTGCTGAAAATGCAACTACTCCTCAACCTACAAGCAAAGAGGAACTGCTTCTTGGCATGCAGAACTTGAAAAGTGAAGCGAACCGATTGGCAAACCTGATGTCTGTAAGTGCTTTTAAAGGAAAAACAAAACATCCAGGGCTGCTCTATTTTAACGCGAGCGAATGGCTTCAGTTTGGAGAGATGCACATGCGCCATCATCTCAGGCAAAAGAAAAGGATTGAGGAGTTTCTTAAGTCGCGTTTGTATTAAATCATGCCTTAATTTTTTGAAATAACAAGCAATACAAACTGGCCTTGCATATGTCTGGCATCCGACCAAAGGTTTTTGTTCGTATATGTAAATTGCACTGGCATCGAAACCGGAAGAGGGTTTTGGCTGTTACAATTCAAAACAAGGAAAATTATGACATCAGGAAATATTATAAGTTCGTTTTGCCTGCTGCTGCTCACTGGCATTGCTTTTCAAAGTTGTGCTCAGGCCAGGAAAGGGGAGAAGATGAAGAATCCATATTACTCCCGTACCGATACGACAAAGCTAAAAGTTAGCAATGCCGAATGGCGAAAAATCCTTCCAGATAGTTTGTACGAAGTGGCGCGCAACAAAGACACTGAGTATGCTTTTACCGGCAAGTACTGGAACTACTTTGGCCTGGGTACCTATCGCTGTGCGGTGTGTGGCAATGCACTTTTTATTTCTGATGCGAAGTTCGCCAGCCAGTGTGGGTGGCCAAGTTTTTTTGAGACGATAAGAAAGAACAGCGTCATTTATCTATCTGACCATAGCTTTGGTATGGAACGCATTGAAGTGCAATGTGGAAGATGCAACTCACACCTTGGTCACTTGTTTGATGATGGTCCTCCACCCACCCACAAACGCTATTGCATCAACTCCGTGTCGATAGACTTTGAGCCAAATAAGAAAACAACCACATTAAAATTAAATTAAAGCAATTCAACGGCTAAAAATGTCGATTGAATCTTATTTAATACATTTCATCGATTGACTATTTTAAAAAATCAAGTTGGCCTTTATGTCTGAAACAGATTAAAGCCAACTATAGACAAGATTATCCCCCGAGGTCAAGGACTTTGGGGGATTTTCTTTTACAGAGACCCCCGAAGCATTTTTGACTTCTCTGAGCGTTAGCAATCAAAACCACTTTTTTCTTTTAACTGTTAAGTTTTTTCACTTCAATTATTACAGTACTTGTGAGCTTTTAAAATCATCGTTCCAACTTTTTAAAAAGCGTTTCATCGAACAAGGATTTTGCGATGCTTAATCCAGATGTACATTTGACTCAGATTAAAGCCAACTATAGACAAGATTATCCCCCGAAGTCCAGGATTGAGGGGGATTTTCTTTTATACAGAGTTCTGTTCAAAAGGTTTATTCCAAAAATAAGTGCGGCAAAATCCTGCCGGACGGTTCAATTGCATTCTTCCTGTTAGCTTTGCGCCTTACGTTGGCAGATGCAAAAGACAATTTCAACCGTGGTGGGTATTATCATTGTGAGTGGTGTGCCGCTCGGAGTTTTCGTTGCGCTCATTCTCAATTCAGGTGGGCTTAAGAAAACAAGGGCCAATCTTTTTCTTACTCTTCTTATTTTGGGCCTGGCTTTCAGCCTGCTTCATTCATTGACTGCCCGATCTGTGCTCAGCCATTTCTCTGTTACCGCATTTACAATTGGAGATCCTACGTTGTTGATCATAGCGCCACTGCTATGGTTTTACGTTTGTGAGCTCACTGGAAAAAGAATAACCTCCTCATACGATCTTTTCTATCATTTTATTCCGTTCATAGCCATTTGTGTTCTTTCCCTGATCAAGAAAACTCCTTTTGACGATGGTGAATTCAAATGGGTGACTATTTTATTTTGGATGTTGGTGACGGTGCAGTTTAGTGTTTACCAGGTTTTTATCCACCGAAAGTGGCGAACATATCAAAAGTGGATGAGCCTGGAGGTTTCCAATACAGAAAACATCAATATTGGTTGGGTGCGATTTTTTATGATCGTATTTGTGCTGGTGAATTTGTTTTTCTTTTTCAATTTGTTTGCGGTCATTCATCTGGAGAATACGGGATGGCAGAACCAACTTATGGCAGTTGTTTTTTCACTATCTATATTCGCCCTTGGGTACAAAGGAATTCTTCAGCAACAAGTTACGTTGGTGCCGGAAGAGTTGAAAAGTGAAATGCAACCTCCAGTTGTTCAACAGGAGAAGAAGCAAGTTGATGAACATCTGAAAACAAAATTGCTCAGCTTCATGGAAGCAGAGAAGCCCTACCTGGATGCAGAACTTACTTTAAGCAGCCTGGCGCAAAAGTTAAATATCAGCCGTGGTAGACTTTCGGAGCTGATCAATGATGGCGTGGGCAACAACTTCTACGACTTTGTCAATTATTATAGAGTAGAAGAAGTGAAACGGTTGATGGCCGATCCTTCCAAAAAGAATTACAACTTGCTGGGCCTTGCAATGGATGCCGGCTTTAAGTCCAAATCTACGTTTAACTTGATTTTTAAAAGAGTAACGGGCCTCACGCCCACGCAATACAAAAGCAATCAAACCTGATGAAATGACGTTTGCCTCCGGAAGCTTTCGGGTGAAACACCGTAAAATGCTTTGAACGCCTTGCAAAATGCGCTGAGGTTTTCGAATCCACATTGCACTGTAACCGAACCTACGTGTTCTTGGGTGTGTGTTAACTGATCCGCTGCATGTTGCAGACGCAACTGCATCAGGTATTGATCTGCAGCGAAACACCGATTTGAAATGACGAATTAATTGTGGTACAGACATGCAGGAAGCCACGTAGTGGGCGGTGGCAGCGGAGGAATTGAATTTAACTTCCTTTTGATTTTTGCCTTTGCCACTTTTCTTTTCCCGGAAGGATTGGTTAAATCAAGCAAGTAAGCTGTCGGACTTTTAGTTACATCTATATAGGGTGCTCATTCCAACCGATAGAAATACTGGGTTGGAGTGTGCAGTTCATTTATCTTATCGAGACAACTCCTTAATTAGAATCATTTTTATAACTTACTGAAATGATTTTCCGGCTTACATTCTTTTTGCTGGTTCTGATGAGCACTTCGTTGATTGCACAGGTTGTTGTTCATACCCACGCTCATGCACACAATGATTACGAACATGAACATCCGTTATTTGATGCCTTGCAAAATGGCTTCTTGTCAGTGGAGGCTGATGTACATCTTTATAAATGGAACGAATACTATTTCTCATTGCTGGTGGGCCACGACCGTGTTGATA
>CAZNCO010000045.1:0-13728 GCA_964571345.1 uncultured Ohtaekwangia sp. | reverse complement strand
TTCCACAGCTCTCTGCCAAGCGTGGATCACAAGCGAATTCCAACAGACGTATCATGTTTCGCGGAGAAGACTGATGGCAGCCTCGCGTATTCAATCCAAAGCGACATATCACAAAACGCTTCGCGAACTACAGGCTTTCGGATACGTGGAGTACCATCCTTCTTATCATCCGGTGATGGCGAGTTCAGTGACACTCAAATTAGATTTTCACAACTAAATACAAACACTATGAAAAAGAAAATCCATTTTATTACCCAGGCCAAAGGAGGTTCGGGCAAGTCTGTGTTGGCCTTTATGCTTGCTGAAAAATATCGCGATGCAGTGATACTCGATCTCGATGATGCCACGACCACCACGATGAAGCAACTCGCCTATCGCAAGCCAATACAAGTTTCATTTCTCGATCCAGATTCAAAGCGAATTGACAGGGGCGCTTTCAATGGTCTTTTTGATAGTATCTCGAAGACAGACAGAGAATTATTTATTGCAGACCTTGGCGCGAGCGTGGCCGAACAGTTGCCCAAATATTTTTCTATGACTGGAATGGACGAGGTGATTGAACTATTAACTGAGCTTGATATTCAATTGCAACTCGTATGTGTTGTTGGTGGAGGAAATATTTTCAAAGCTACCATGGAGTATTTAGTAGAGCTGGTTGACTCGACCAGAGGCCAACTCGAAATAATAGTCGCACATAATGGACTCTATCCATGCGCGCAAGAACAGAAGTCCGCCCTTCGCGAGTATGTAGAAGGGAACATGCTATCGTTGATAAATTTCGACCTGGTGAAAGACAAAGGTGAAATCGCAACGAAGACAGTTGACAACGTGCTAAGAGATGGAAAAGGAACAATGGGACTAAGCGTGGTTGCTTCCATCTATTTTAGAAAACCAATAGCAGAATTAAATCTTTAAGTCATGGCGATGACGGATCGTGAGCAAAGGGATTTTCGCTTCTATTGCGCCTCCCTTCTTAATGAGTACGGGATTCAACTTTCTCCAGACGATCCGATTACCTCCGTTCTCTACATTATTCACCATGAACGAAAATTAAACCATCGATCCAATAAAGAATTGACCTCGTTGATCCAAGAAGCCGCATTGAAGATAAATCCCAAAGTATACAATTTTCACTCCCGAGAAGCAGCGTGGAGTTTTCAACTTGGCATAATACTCCGCTGGAGTTTAACCATCCTTCTCGTTGCATTGTGCATTTGGGGTGGAGCATGGCATTGGTCAAACGTTCACTATGTTGACCGAGCCAGGGCTATCATTCAGGCGTCAGGAAAATCCAATGAGTTGCTTAAACGCATGAAGAGGGACAGTGAAGGCTCCTACCATATCGATTTCAAAAAAGCAAAAGGAAATTCGATTCACGATTTTGACGAGTTCAAAATATTGAATGCGGAAATTGTTCGCGTAAACCTTGGCAGAGACAATCAATGATATTCTCCAACAAGTGGAAAGGAAAAACATTATCCGGTTTTTAAAAGAACGAAAAAGAGGCTCCTACACATGGCTTGTGAGAATGTATTCGGATTTATTTACATCCATGTCCGTCACGATGGCAATTGAACTCGTACAAGAAGACCTCGCCAAGGACTCGGAGGAAAAAATAAAGCTTCATTATTTCAGCGTAGCGAGAGCTGTTGCCAAGTTTAAAAAGAAGGCGAACAAAGATCTCCAAATTAGGAAGTACGAAAGTACATGAGTTCAAGGACGACCATGAATTAAAAAATGGTCAATTAGGGCCAGGGATGTTCAAGATAGAAGAGCCTAAAGCCAAAGATGTTCAATGATGGTCAATCATGGTCAAATAAAAAGCTGCTTAGTTCAATCAAGGAAGGCGTCCATCACTTTCGGAGCAAGCCATGTTTTCGCTACGCTCAAACGGCTTGCACTCCAGACCACTTCGTTCTGATAAAGATGGCGAGGCCGAGGAAAGACGATATTGAAAAGAGAATAGTGCAGGTGAACATCCGTTTGACAAAGGATGAATCCGACAAAGTGGAAGAGTATTCCAAAGCCAGCGGAATCACTCCTGCCAATTGGATCCGTGAAAAGGTATTCACAGGTAGATTTCCTAATCCAAAACTATCGCCACTTGATGCATCCATCTACCAAGAACTTCGAAGAATTGGAGTCAACCTCAATCAAATAGCACATCAGCTCAACCTTGGTGAAAAATCTGTGATCGTAATGAAATTGCATTTTGAGTTGGATGCTCTTCTTAAAAAGATAATCAAACTGTTGGTGCATGACGGGCAACCAGATCAAGGGTAAGGGATTCAGGGGCGCATTACGCTACAATCTTGACAAGGTCAACAGACAAGTAGCTGAAGTACTTGATCATTCCTTCGCATCCGTCTCCGAAAAAACCATCCTGAAAGAAGTTCAGTTCGTGCGCATGATGAGGCCGAACCTCCAGAAATATTTTTATCACACTTCAATCAACTTTCCTCCATCTGAAGACTTGTCAAATCAAATGATGACTCAAATCGGCCATGATTACCTGAATGCAAATGGATTCACTCAACATCAGTTCATCATGTTCAGGCATAAGGACGCTGACCATCCACACTTGCACATCCTTGTGAACAGAATCGGCTATGATGGAAAAGTTTTGAGCGACAGCAACGACTACCAACGCAGCGAAGGAATTCTTCGCAAGCTGGAAGTGAAATACAATCTTATGCGAGTAACACCAAGTAAAGAAGTCAAAGAGCGAGCGATGACCAAGGACGAACTGGAAATGATGAAGCGCACTAATGGACTTTCTCACAAAATAAAGCTCCAGATAATTATCAAGGAGCTTTTGAAAGAAAGGCGAGGTAAGGCAACTCAAGAATTTATTCAAGCATTAAAATCGAAAGGCGTTAGCGTTCTGTTCAATCAAGCGAGCACGGGTTTTGTCAGTGGGATTTCCTACGAGTACAGAGGCTTTATCATTAAAGGAGCAAAACTTGGAAACGATTTTAAGTGGTCATCGATTAAAAAAGCAATCAACTACGACCAAGATCGCGACAGAGTGATAATTCAAGAGGCAAACATTAAAGCAAGACGGACGATTGATACCCGTGAAGAGTGTGCTCTGGCAGCACCAACGCAGTTCACCGAAAATTTCACTGGCCGAAATCAAGAAGAAACTACAAGAGCTTTTGAATTATTGCTGGATTCTATTTTAAATAAGAATACCAATCCCATCGATGAACAACCTGAAGTTAGAATTGATACTAATTGGCGAAAGAAAAGAAAGAAAAGGAAAAGTAGAAGACTGTAAGTCCATTTTTAAATCGACTAGACATTGCAAAAAGGTGATTATCTGTTCCTTTTTCAGGTTTCCCCATGAGAAATGAGTTTTGCTTTTAGTAATTCTCTTTAGAGAGACCAGCCACTAAAAAACCAAGAGTAATTGCACCAAAAATAGCTTCTATCGCTGCAAAAAATTTGAGAAATCCCGTTGGGCTAATGTCACCATAACCCAAAGTTGTGAACGTTACTACGCTGTAGTAAATACTGTTGAATAGAACTTTCCAGTAAGGTTGTGACGCTAAATTTAATCCTTTGAAATTCTCGGGGAAGATTGAAAAAAATACACCGAACAATAAAACCGAGCCTAAGGTTATTAGGATTAGTCTTCCTGGCTCCTGCCCATATTCCCAATAGACCTTGTCAGCGGCCATCACTAATTTTCTAAGGCCTTTTTGCTTATCCTTAATGAAATCGAGTTCAGCAATTTTCATTTCTTTGCTAAGAGCTTTATTGCCAGCGTCTCGCGCGCTTTTGGCAATCCCACGATAGGTTTTTTCGAATTCAACATCGTGAGGGATTCCTACATGTTCAACTCCCACATTGGTGACTTCACTATTAACAAAAGTCGGAGTAAACTGGCCTCCATAGATTCTCATAGAGGAAATTTTCGAGTCAATAATATTTCCCGTTACCCTACTTGTGATAAACATCCATGATTGGATGTTTGAATTTCGAATTTGAATATTTCTTACGCTGCAGTTTTCAAAATGAAGTGGGGGCATTTCTAATTCACCACACTTAAGATTGTCAACGGTGCAGTGCACAAACTCCAAATTTCCCATCTGACCAAAGTATAACGTACCGTTAAGCTCTAATCCAGATACGATAACAAATTCCAATCTTTTTCCTCTCAAAAGCATTCCAATTACATTTGTTGGAGGTGTGATGCCTCCCATTTTTAGTAGTGGAATATTGTGATTCAGATAGACCTCTTCATGAGGAGTATTTGGACTATTTCTGAAAAAAGTATGTGTGAAATTAAATTCTTCTCCTTTCAACAATTTCCAATCATAGTAAGAAATAAACGTTTTGATGAACTCATAATGAACGAGCTCTCCGTCCCCTTGACTTTCCTTTATACCATCATACTTATGCCAGCACTGCAGATTTATCTCTCCCTTATATGAGACACGGATAAGGTACAGTGTTTTATCAACCGATTTTGGCTTGTTCTGAAAAAATTCAGAGAGATAACCACCAAGTAAGTATTCATCGCTTATGCCCTGATCACTCATCCAAGTCGTGAAGTCAGACTGTCTCCCTTTGATGTTCTCTAGAAGTCTCGGGTAATCGTGCTTGCGCCTCCACACATCAAAGGGATATTGAGGCAACAGCCAAAGATCCAATGGTGTTAAGTTATCATGACTGACAATGGCCTCAGCAAGTTGTAAATCCGTTATTTTGATGTTTTCGTCATACAATTTTTGAACAATTGACCTGGGGTTCTCTTCCTGATCCTTTAAGTCATTGGGGGCATGTTTTTCCATTAGTGAGTTGTTGAAGTGGATATTTGAAATTTCCCGATCCTCAATATGGCAGCTAATAACAGGTGCATCTTACTTCTTCTGTAATCCTGGTGATTGTAGAAACAATGCGCAACGTTATTGCGAAGATTAACTCCACCTTCGTTCACCAAGAGATATCTGAAAAGCGAAAAGTCATCTTCGTCAAAATATTGTTTGAGCCCATCCAACTCAAGTATTTGATTAATATTCGCTTCCTGAATTCCCTTCCTACTCATAACATTGATGGCGAGATTTAGCTGCTCACAAAAATTTCGAAGTAGCCCCTCCAACTTCATTGCAAGACTGTCAATACAAAGTGTGTAGTCAGGACTGTAAGATTTACTTCTAAGGGAAGCAGAAGTTTGAACGAAGTATTCCACAATTGATGGCGCCAATAGTTTTATCCAATTGATTTCTTCCGAATCACCGCCTAAATCAATCCTCGTAAACGATCGACCCATCCAAGTTTTGTGCTTTAGAAACAAAATGAAGTTTTCGAAGGTCAATTTTCCGGTTTCTATTCCTTTGACAAAAATGGATTCCAGAAAAGGCGTACTGACTGTTTGAACCTCCATGTGATAGGGGTCAAGAAACGTATCTCGATTAGTGTGATCTGTTGTTATATTTTTATTCCTGTCAAAGTCTACCCGTGAAGCGAAATTCAGAAAATCATAGTTGCTTTTTTGACTACGAATTCTTTCGGCACTCGGAAATAAGCCCTTGCCAATGCTGATTATATGATAAACAGTAAGCGTAGGTTGTTTAAGGATTTTCTCTGCATCCTTTTCTAACTGTTTGTACAAAGAATTGATTTCCTCAACTTCATCGGGGTTTAGATCAAAGCGAACTGTGTTCAGTTTCACTTTTGGTTTTAGCTCAAAGTAACGCTGTTCCACTTCCTGTTTTCTGAGGACGTTTGCAGCCATGCCGTAACTATAGATTGCTTGAGAATACCATTTCTGTTTAATCCAATTTCTTTCTTCAACAGTCTCTTTTTCTGCCAACCTCAAGAAACAATCGCCACTGTGATTGTGCCATTTTTTTACATCATCATTCACTTTCTGCGCGATCCTTAAAGCAGTTGGCAGATAGTAGGTGACCATTAGAAAATCATCGCGCTGACCTTCAGCAACGAGTTCTCTTTCAAAAAGATCAAGAGCTCCTACAAAGTCAGTTGCTTTAAAACATTTTTGGTGCTTCATCATCGTTCCCAAAACGGAGTGTTTTAGAAAGAATGGAGCAGCTCGTTTAAAAAGCATATCTGACGTGAGCTGTTTGACCTGATTGATATCATTGTAATTAGTCTCATCGCAAAGTTCAATCAGAGATTCGTACAAGTTGGAAACTTGGAGGTACCTCTCGTCCTTTTTCTTCTCCTTGATGTCCAACATTTGTATGATTGCTCCAACATAACTATCAACTGCTGCCCAAGCGTACTGTTGTTTTTTTATTCCTTTTGGCGCCTTCCAGAGAAGGTGGTTGTAACGAGCCTTGAGTAGAGGATTCTTAACGTGGTCTATCCTGCCAATGATGTATTCAAAACCGGCTCTTTCAAAATCGTTCGCTGAAGGATATTTTCCAGTTTCTTCTGTCTCATGGTCAAAGGTATAAGTGAGGGAGAACAATTCTGCACCGCGAAACTCAAAAGTAAAACAGGCTATTTCCCACTGAAGGCATTGGAGAAGTTCGGGGTCTTTTGTTGACTGCTTCAGCTTGGAAATAGCCTCCACGAAGTCCCAGCTGTAATCCAGATTCACAGCTGCGCCCTCGAGGAAATCGTAAAGTTCCGAAATGGAGTTAATGGGGGTCTCGATATCTCTAAATCGCATTTTCTTGCCTAAAGCCAGTTATTTTTATTAATTTTATTTAATTTTAATGAATTTTAATTAAACATTGGCCACGAAACTTCAGAAAATATTGAACGAGGAAGGCATTAGCAAGGCAGCGCTTGGGCGAGCTGATGGTTTGAATCCCACCACTGTTCATTACCTGTGCAAGGACTCTAAGTATCATAAGACGACTCGTGACTTGACCAAGCACAATGTTATAAATGCTATCAAGGAATTAGGCAGAAACAAAAAGGTCTATAAGTTAGAAGACTTATTTCCGGCTAAGGGATGAACATCGCAGTAAATAAAATTCAAGGCGTTATAAAAGCCGCTAGTTCCAAAGAGCGTGTAACTGGATATACCCATGATTTTTATAACTACCCGGCCAGATTTTCCCCTGTTCTTGCACGGGAAATTATCAAGACCTTCAGTGAACAGCTAGACTTAGTTCTTGATCCATTCATGGGTGGGGGTACCACCCTGGTTGAAGCAAAACTGCTCAACCGTCATGCGATTGGTTTTGATATTAGCAGCCTCTCTTCATTTTTGACCAAGGTAAAAGTTAATCCGATGCATATTACAAGGTTCGGCACATTCAACGATCGCGTGCGAACCATGGTATCTGAACTTAGTTGTCACAAGGAGATACAGAGGCCTGCCGACTGGATTTCCAAAGGATATCAGAGGAATTTATCCAACAAGCAAACATGGCCTATAAGAAAGCTTACAGAGCAGATGTTATTTGAAATAGAACGAACCAATGGACATGATCACGAAAAGGATTTTTTGAGATGTGTTGTTTTAAAAACTTGTCAATGGGCGTTGGATTCGAAAAAAGTCATCCCCAGTGCTTCGTCATTCAAAACGAAGTTGAATGAAAACTATGATCGAATGCTTGAAGGTGCGCGGGAATTTTGGAGTACTAGTCCAGCTACGAAGGCAATAATCATAAACAAACCGGCAAATGAGATTCACAAACATAAAATGGATTTCGAACGCGCACCGAGTTTAGTTTTAACGTCACCTCCTTATCCTGGTATCCATGTGGTCTATCATAGGTGGCAAATTTTTGGTAAGAGAGAAACGCCAGCTCCTTTCTGGATTGCGAACAGTCTAGACGGGCACGGACTAACTCATTACACCATGGGCGATCGAAAGCAAAAAATGCTTTCATCTTACTTTAAAAATATTGAAGACTCCTTTAGGTCAGTCGCTGCAGTTTGTGACAATAAAACCTTAGTTGTTCAAGTACTTGCATTCTCAAACATCGAATGGCAACTTCCTAAATATTTAGATACAATGGAATCGGCAGGTTTTGAAGAAGTTAATTCAAAAGCCGCAAAGATTTGGCGGGACGTACCCAACAGAAAATGGTACGCACAACAAAAAGGTCGAACTTCTAGCAGCCAAGAAGTTATTCTGTTTCATAAATTAGCTCGCTAACTCCTTAATCAATTCGTCCCTTAGATCGATATCGTGGAACTCTTTTATCATCGGGATAATTATTGGCCCCATTGCGCGCGAGTATTCCGATATTCTTCTCTCGATATCTTCAAATCGCTCCTTTTCAGCCTTATTCTGTTGATCGTCATAAATAACAGAAATGCCAAGGAGAGCCATCCCATACTTAAAATATGCTTCTAACTCAACTTTGCTTTCGACATCTGCTTTTATTTCATGCTGCAGGTATATATTGTCCATGTTCACATAAAAAGTAAATTCAACATTCCCATCGGCAGCATTGCTCTTTGACTTGATCACATGCATTGCCGAGTACTTACCAAAGTTTTCCAACTTCTCCCAGTCTTTTTCATACACTAGCTCTATCCTCGGAAATTTTACTCCACTCGGTTTGTCCTGGTCTTTTCCTGGTATTTTATCTGGGGTCTTTGATCTTTGGTGATTCTTTCCACCCCCATTTACTTCTACCACTGGCTGAACATCAAGTGCAAACTTATTCTGGAACGGGGCGTTGACAATTCTAAGTGGGTCAGTCACTTCAAGCATCAACCAGATCACATCGCCCACTTTAAACTTCGGGCTGAAATTGATATTTAATACGCCCACACCATTGAAGAGATTAAGGCCGTATGTTGCTTCATCCTCCTTAACTTTATACTGGTGACCTTGAAGATCGAACATGTAAAGCGTATAACTTCCTGGATTGGTTTTACGGTTAAAATAATCATTCTCGGCATCAGTCTCGAAAGTGATCCTTGACCTCGAACCTTCATGTGTCTCTCGTCTCAATATCTGACCATAATCAAGCTTTTTGAACTTGAAATATGTTGGGTACATAACTCCTTTAAATGGCTCATTGGTTGAAGCAACATCGTCAGACTTGAACGGATTTGATAGCTTTTCACCGCGAAGGAATATTCTAGAGAGCGCACTCGAATGGCGGAATACATTTGCGAGAACAGCTTCCAACGGTTTGTCATCACCAACTTTTTCATTTCTCAATTTACGTTTTCGCTCCTCCTGTAGTTCAGCAAGTCCTCTGTGATTGGCCAGGTATTCGATTATTTCAGACTCAATCTTATCAAAGAAGTCTGTTCCTTTTTTCATGTGTACTCGGTCATTTACAAAAAGTCTTTCCTGTCCGCGATAACTCATTTCACTACAGTCAACCATTACGAGCAATGAATTCTTAATAAAACCTAAGCCCACCTTATTTCGAGTAAAGAGTCTATCATCGAGCCATCCCTGACTTTGACCGTTGAGGACAAATACACAACCCTTATCATTATCCCTATAGTTTTTCGCTTTGTCTTCTTTAAAAGCATATACTGCAATCGAAATTTTCTCACCTTCAATTTGCGGATTATGATAGGTCGGATAACCTGGCTCAAGCACTTTCTCTCCTTGATCGTGAAGCCGTACCCTCAAACCATTAACTTGATGTTCAAAAGATCCTGGTTCACCTTCGTATCTGCATTCGTGCAACCTAAAAGGAAGACCGAGATCTGGAGCTAGCAAGTCCAGTGGCCTTAATAAGCCCCCGTTTCCTTGAACATTTTGCTTATACGAAGTTTCATACTCATACAGTTTTATCAGAGTTCCCCATTCAGATGTTACAGAGTACGGCTTGTTATACTCAGCAAAAATCGGCATCGTGTCACTTGCAAAGTTTAGGATGTCCCCATTTGCTGGAGCGGTTTCAATGCCAATCGGTGCCAAATACTTATATGTGGAGGAAGTTATCAGTCCTTGTGGATCTTCTCGTCTTACAATTGTAAATCCCCAATTAGTATCTGATTCTTTTTTATCCTGTGAATTTGCTAGAAGATTTGGATTGCGTTTGCTGAGAACAAACTGCAAATTTCTTTTACCACAATAAACTAGCGCTGCCGTGCCACCCATGTTCCACTTACCATGGACGAACCGAATATTCCTTTTTATCGACTCACCAAGAGATAGAATAGTCTGTGGAATTCTCATTGGTGTCTGACCTTCCCCCTTGTCAGCGACATTAATGCTTGGTAGTCCCTCCCTCGGGCCAGGTCCTGTAAGATAAACAGACATAAGCCTAGCGACTTCGCGTCTCTTCGTCTTGTCCCATTCTTTAATTTGCCCTGCTAGCTCGCTCTTTGGATTGGACTCGAAAAACTCTGCCACCGCGGCCCTAACACCAGAGGGGGCACTATCACTTCTTGGATCGATCCCTTTTAGCAGGCATTCGTTCATCAAAATTGCATCGCGCGCATTGGTTATTTTTTCAACAAGGGCTGCCTCAGCTTCATCGGCTTGATTTCCCGCTGCACTGTAGTTATTCTCCTTGTCGCCATAATATCTCCAGCAATTGGGATCGTCCCAAAAACCATTCTCTTTTAGAATTTTAATTACCCCTTCTTCACTGTCAGCCTTCATTAATTCGATGCATAACGATTTATTGTCGAGCTTTTCCATAGACGATAAGGTATTGATGATTAGTTGTCTGTTTCGGTTGATGTACTCTTGGATTTTTTTCTTGAAGCCTTGAGAACTTCAAAAAGATCTTTCAAACTAATGTCAGGCAGCATTTCAAGTCGATCAAGCATTTTGATCGGGCCACGAGTTTTACGTGGACTAATTTTTTTTCTTTCCATATCTAAAATTTTTTGATTACGCTTTCAGCTTTGCAAGCTTTTTTCTTAAGTCGGGAGGGAGTGACCTAGTTTCGGTATCACTTAACTCAAGTTTGAGCACTGATTTGATGTACGCCTTTGTAGCTTGCCGTGCTTGTCGATTTGAAACCACTGAGTTTGCCACAATGCAAACATTTTCCCAGTCTGGATTTTTTCGTTTCCAATCCACCTTCTTAAGATCGAGAAGTCGTTCTTTCCATCCTTTTGGGTCATCTGCGATAAGGTCTGCGCCAACTGCACCCAAGGCACGCAGAACAATCGCATGAGAGGAAAGACTTTCTTGCCTTAATTCAAGTGCCTTTAATTCACCATTTCTAACTTTAGTCCATTCTGGAAGTGCTTTCGAAACAGCTGTCCAATAATCTGTGACCATTGAAACGAAGGAGCCCTGATCTTTGTCGCTTGCCCCGTTTAGTTTTCCATTCAGCAATTCCTCATTGGCATCATATAAGGCAGCGAGGCTGAACATTTTTGCAGAGCGAATTGGCAGAGACACCGCATCCTTCTCTACAAAATCTTTAAACACGGGAGTTTCAGTTACATCAAGCGTCACGCGTGCGAGTAAATCTCTTTTGTCGAAAAGTATGTCGAGAGATTTTGAAGTCTTTTGGACAAACCGATTAAGATCAGAAAACATTTGTTGTACTCGCTCTTTGCTTTCGTATGGGAACAAAAGCACGGAAATTGTTTCTTCGCCAATACTAGGATTTTCCTTGATGGCATGAGCAATCGCTGCACACCTATGCTGGCCATCATTTATTACAAAATTCGCGTCCTCAAACTCCATTGAGAGAGCACCAAGACCTTCTTCCCCTACGGGAGTGAATTGAACTTCGCATTTATAAGATGCCGTAATTGAGGCAAAGAGGTATCCTTCTTCATTGTCGAGGATATACCTCGCGATTTCTGGAATTCTCTTTTTGTTCAACACACGTTGCTCGCGATCTTCTGGTGTGAACTCGATCCAGTCGCGGAATGTGAACATTTTAGGGATCGCATTCAACTTCATTAAACACGAGTAATAAGTTCTCTTACCTAAACTGCCCTTCATCGCTGGGAAAGTGACTTTCATAAGCTTGTATTTTTTTAATGTTTCGGAGCTGTAACACAATTCTATTACAGCTCGGTGATACAAACTTATGACATCCTACAATATAATACAAGAGCTGTATATAAAATATTTTACAGCTCCGATATATTAATTTAAGAGCTCCACAAATATACATGTGAGAGCTGTAAATATCCCGATGAGATGAGATGTAATTAGTTGAATTAAAGATACTTACAATAATATTCTTATTGTAAGGCATTCATTTGCATCGGATTTAGTATCGGACGGTGCAAAAACATTTATGACGGGATCAAAAAGATAACAAGTTCCAACCTGCCGAATATTTTGTTTCTGATTACCCTGAAGAAAATTGCTATTGGCTCGGGATGAAGAAAGAGGGTAGCTGTAAAATATGTTTATAGTTGCTCGACTGATTAGAGAAGGCAGCTCGACAAGAAGCTTGTTGCCTTGGATTCTCACATCCGACCCGAATTTTTAAAGCGATATGTTTTTGAATGCAGGATAACTAAAATATTCTCTCTAACTGAGACACTTCAGGCGAAGGCTAGAACAATTGAACTGGCGAAATCTTTAAAAACTCCTGCCATGGCACACCGCTACTTCCGACAAGTAAAACTTTATCAGGCTTATGTTCTCTTTTAAAAGCCTCCATGCCAGAAACTCTTTGTGTTGCCCCACTTTTGACCTCAAGTCCAATCACTTTTCCTTTTCTCTCTAGTACAAAATCAATTTCATCATCGCGGTGGCGCCAATAACCAACCGTGTAGCCTTCACTCAATTGATGATTTATCAAGTGGGCACCAATGGCTGACTCGATCCATCGCCCCCAAGTTTCTGGCTTCTGATTTACGGTTCTCAAACTTTCTCCTTGTTGCGCAGTGAGAAGTGCAGTATTGTGCACTTGAAACTTGGGACTTGATGAACGCTTTCGAAGATTCTCTCCTGTATATTTCTCAATGCCTCCTAGCAGTCCTGCGGTGTCAAGTAGGCTCAAGTAATGTGCGAGTGTCGTTGTGTTGCCTGCATCTTGCAGCTGACCTACAATTTTTGTGTAGGATAGAATTTGCCCGGAATATAAACATCCGAGTTCAAACAGTTTGCGAAGCAGTGCCGGCTTGTCCACCCGGGTAAGCATGAGGATGTCTTTCGAAATACTTGTTTCGATAAGCGCATCATTCACATATTTTTTCCAGCGATCTTCATCATTCATCAAATTAGCTGCTCCAGGGTAGCCACCAAACCAAACGTACTGTTCAGATGTTACGCCAAAAGCATTTTGCATTTCATCAAATGACCAATGCCCTACATACGTGGTTTCGAATCGACCTGCAAGTGATTCAGTCAACCCTTGCTGCAAAAGCAATCGTGATGAACCTAACAAAACGACTTTGATTGTCTGCCCTGAACGAGTATCCTCGTCCCACAACTTTTTTACTACTTCACTCCAATTACTAATCTTTTGAATCTCATCCACTGCAAGGATAAATTCTTTAGCTCCCGAAGCCTTACTCTGCAGTCGAGCAGTTTCCCACTGTTGTTCTAACCAAGCTTCCCAGGTATTTGGAACTGCATCTGCGGATACAAAGAGATTGGGTACACCCATTTTCTCTAAGGCTTGGCCAGTCAAAGTACTTTTACCGACCTGACGAGGCCCCATAAGAACCTGAATGAAGGATTTTGGTTCTTTTAACCGTTTTATAAGCTGTGGACAAGAAGGGCGTTCAAACATTAGTTATAAAGTACTCAATAGACTGAGTAAATATAGTCAATGTTCTGCATGTGCACTCAATCAAGGGCTGAAAATCGGTAGGCTGTCAAAAAAATGGCCGTGTGGAGAATGAACTCAAGTTGCAAAAATAAGTGATGGTATAAACGGACGAACT
>CAZNCO010000044.1:0-13745 GCA_964571345.1 uncultured Ohtaekwangia sp. | reverse complement strand
AACCGCAGGGTTAAGACCACTTTGGATTCTGTGGTTACGATGCCGTATATATGGTTTCGGGAAACAATGCATAAGCCATGTTGAAAATCGAAGGGCTGGTCATAGTGTGGCTGCACCCAAATTTTATCGTATGCGTTTATATATCCCCATCTGCCCAACAATTTACTGGCAGCCACTCCATTGTGAAACTCACCAATGCTGTCATATCGATTGGCAACCCGCAATCTGCCTTGTTTGTCAATAAAACCATAACGACCATCTCTCTTAAATCCAATCATCCCTTCACTTTCTTTGAACACCTCTTCTACCTTTTCAGGAATTGTAACTTCCGAAGACCGCATTCCATCATAATTCAACACACGTTGTGTTCCATCTGGCAATTGCTCAGTAAAGAAGTCTTTATCAAAACTTATTGGATAAGGAGTAAAATAAATAACCTCGCCCGAAAATGATTTTAGAAACTGGTTATCGGGTTGCACCAGCAAATACCGCGAGTCATTGACGAGCAAAAGCTTATTGGGCTGGGGCGCTACAACCCAATCCTCTTTTTGGTTGATGATGCCGTAATTATTTTTGAACTTAACTAAAATCTTATCTCCTGCTTGCGAGATCACAGAGTCAAAAACACAGTGAACAAATTCTTCACCGTTTGAATTCATCAAACCCCAATAGCCTAAATGCTCTACCGGATAACCACCTGCAGAAGATTTGGCAATCGATTGATAATACTTGGTGGAGACTATTTTTCCATCTCCATTTAAAAGATACCACCCAGTGGTTTTCTTGAACGCGCGATAACTTCTACCGTCATAACGAATAGAGTCAAATTCAAATGGAACAACCGGGGCGCCTGTTTTTGTGATCACACCTGCCTTACGCTTTCGGTAGGCTATAAATTTTTCTCCTTCTATTGGCATAAGCACCTCGTATTGTGCCGCTACGATTGGTTTGTAGGTTTCGTCCAGAACTCCCCACCGATCGCATTTCGTAAAAAGGAAATTCTTTCCTGTGGGGATGAGCTTTTCGGCTAAAACTTGTTTTATCGTTTCATTTTTATCGTTTAGAAAATGCCACTCGTCTAGGGTTTTTGCAAATACTTTCCCTTCCTTATCTATGCGGATAGCTCCATACTTAGCCTCCAGTTTAATGGAGCCTTCGCGATCGATGAGACCCTGAAGTAAACCTTGATAAAAGATAGCATAGCTTTTGTAAAACGTAGAAATGCTGTCAATGGAAAAATCTGTGATCGATTTCCCTTCCTCGCTAAACAAAGCAAATTTGTTCTCGGTGTTTTCCACAGCGAAGCGTAAGGTGCCCAATGCTGTAATGCTTCTGTAATTTAACGGCAACAACAAATGATTTTCATAATCGATCAGGCCGTAATCGTAGTGCGTGCCGTTGAGATTAAAAACAATGGCCCGCAAGCCGTGCACTTCAATCCCATCATAGACAAATGGAATTTTGACTTCGCCTTTCAGATTAATGCACCCGGATTTCGTCTGAACTGCGTTGATTTTTTTCCGGGCTATTAGGCACTCTCCTTTTTGGTAATATAATTCCTCATAAAGTGGCTGGGTAATTTTTTCTTTTTTCAAGTTGATGAGTCCCCAGTGGCCATTTACACGATAGCCTGTCACATCCCCTACTAACGAGAAACTTTTATCTGACCATCCGAGTGATTCAAAGGCAGCCGGAATGACGACAGTGCCTTGGTCATCCTTGATTCCCACTTTCCCATTCTCCTCAAACAATTGATACTGTGCTGCAAACGATGAGAACGACAAAAAACAAACAACAATAAAAAGCATCTTCATTCCTACAAAGGTAAATGATAACTCAGAAGTAAGGAATTTTTTAGACCTTTGTGTGGTTAGGTTTCAACAAAATAAAATTATGTACATCGAACAACTTTACACCAATTGTCTCGCTGAGGCAGCTTACTATATCGAATCAGAAGGCGAAGCAGCTGTTATCGATCCGATCCGTGAGACTGAGCCATACCTTGACTTGGCAAAAAAAAGAGGAACGACCATAAAGTATATTTACGAAACCCATTTTCATGCTGACTTTGTAAGTGGGCATATAGATCTAAGCAAAAAAACAGGCGCCACTATTGTCTACGGTCCGATGGCTGAACCCAAATACAAAGTTCACAATGCCAAAGACGGGGAAGTTTTTCGGGTGGGAAAAATAAAAATAAAAGTACTGCACACTCCTGGCCATACACCGGAATCAACATGCTACTTATTACTGGATGAAAACGGAAAAGAACATTCCATCTTCACAGGCGATACTCTTTTTGTTGGCGATGTCGGCAGACCCGACCTGCTGGATGGCGTGATGAGTCGCGAAGAACTAGCCAGTATGTTGTATGATTCCTTAAACCAGAAAATAAAAACCCTTCCCGATCATGTGATTCTTTATCCTGGTCATGGACCTGGCTCTGCATGTGGAAAAAATATTAGGAAAGAGACCACGTCTACCATTGGCGATCAGCGAAAGTTTAACTACGCCATGAAGGACATGAGCCGCGAGC
The DNA here is from genome assembly GCA_964571345.1 of uncultured Ohtaekwangia sp. Classification (GTDB taxonomy): domain Bacteria; phylum Bacteroidota; class Bacteroidia; order Cytophagales; family Cyclobacteriaceae; genus ELB16-189. Next base: position 11,209 of record CAZNCO010000044.1, on the reverse strand, counting down.
AGTTTATTAAAGAAGTAACCCAGGGAATTTTACCTCCACCTAAATATTTCTTTGATGATGCGCGCATTAACAAAAGTGGCTACAATTCCATTGAGCAAGTCGTAGAGAAAAACTCACAACCTCTTTCTTTTGAAAAATTCAAGGAAGAACTGAGCAAAGGAGCTCTTATCGTTGACTCACGCACAGCCGATGATTTTGAAAAAGGATTTATAACAGACTCTATTAATATTGGCTTAAACGGCCAATATGCAATCTGGGCAGGAACACTCATCGACATTCATCAACCCATTTTGTTGGTAACAAAACAAGGTGAAGAACACGATTCTATTCTGCGCCTGGCACGGGTGGGTTTTGAAAATGTGAAAGGTTACTTGCAAGGCGGAATCAATTCGTGGAGAGAAAAACTTGAAACAGTAAAATCGATTGCTGCTGAAGATATGAAACTCGAAATGCAAAAAGGATGCGAGATCATGGATGTGCGCAAGCCTGGCGAGTGGTCAGTGGCACACGTTAAGGGAGCAACATTTTTGCCTTTAGCAGAAATGCCAAACAACTTAAAGAGCCTTGATAAAGACAAAACATACATTGTTCACTGTGGCGGTGGCTATCGCTCGATGACAGCTATCTCAATGATGAAAAGAAATGGATTTAACAGTTTGATCAATGTGTATGGTGGATTCGGTTCTATTCAAAATGCAGGTGTTGAAGTTGTCACCGAAGAAGAAATCGTCCGTCATTAATCGATTTCCCAAAATCATAAATCAAAAATCGTAAATCATAAATTCAAATGAGTCAAACCAAACTCGGCCCAAACACGGCCAACCTAATCGGACATTTACCAGTAGCAGGAAGTATCGCACCTGATTTCACTCTTTCTGCCACCGACATGAGCGACAAAAAATTAAGCGACTATGCAGGAAAGACTGTGGTGATGAATATTTTCCCGAGTGTTGACACGAATGTGTGCGCTGCGTCCATCCGCGAATTCAATATTCGCGCAGCAGAATTACCAAACACTGTTATTCTGTGTATTTCCAAAGATTTACCTTTTGCCATGAAAAGGTTTTGCGGAGCTGAGGGCGTGAACAACGTAAGCCTCCTGTCTGACTTTCGCGGACTAGGCTTTGGGAAAGCCTATGGCGTGGAGTTGACTGATTCAGCCTTTGCCGGATTGTTTGCGCGCGCGGTGTTAGTAATTGATCCGCAAGGAAAAGTAAAATATTCAGAATTGGTTCCTCAGATTGGTGAAGAACCAAACTACGATGAAGCTTTGAAAGCAATTTGATCTTTAAAAAGAAATCCGTTAAACCCTTTCCCTGACCGGAAAGGGTTTTTTGTTTGTGGGAAGTCATCGATTTCTATTACCTTAAATTTTTAATTCAATCTCAAAGACATGAGGAAAATTATTTTCGGATTCTTACTGCTTACACAAACGGTATTTTCACAAACAAAACAAACTTATTTTCTTACTGCTGATCGCGTATGGGATGGAGAAAATATTCAAACCGGATGGGCAGTCTTGATTGACGGAAATAAAATCTCTGCCGTTGGGCCTGCCTCACAAATTAAAGTTCCTTCTTCGGCCATCAAAATAAATTATCCAAACTCAACGATTACTCCGGGCTTGATTGAAGGCCATTCGCACTTACTTCTCTATCCCTACAACATAACCGATTGGGACACTCAGGTATTGAAAGAATCTGACAGTTACAGAACGGTGCGAGCTACTGTTCATGCCAAGAATACATTGATGGCCGGCTTCACAACAGCGCGTGATTTAGGAACAGAAGGGGCTGGCTATTCTGATGTTTCACTGAAACGTGCTATCAACGAAGGAATCATTCCTGGTCCGCGATTAATGGTAGCCGGACGCGCAATCGTATCTACCGGATCCTATGGACCAAAAGGTTATGACACGGATATGGAGATCATGCTCGGTGCCGAACCTGCGGATGGAAACACATTGATCAAAGTAGTGCGCGACCAAATCGGCAAAGGCGCAGACTTCATAAAAATCTATGCCGACTACCGTTGGGGAATCAATGGCGAAGATCAACCTTCTTTTACATTGGATGAATTGAAACTGATCAACGAAGTTACACGCAGCAGTGGCCGCGCGATGGTGTGTCACGCGAAAAGTAAGGAAGCCATCACGCGCGCTGTACTTGCAGGGGCGGAAACTATTGAACACGGAGATTTCATCGACCTCGAAACCGCCAAACTGATGAAGGAAAAAAATGTGACCTACATTCCTACGATCGCAGCTGTGGATATGATTTCACAGTATCGCGGGTGGGTAAAAGGAAAGTCGCCTGAGCCGGAACGTGTAACTATAAAGAAAAAAAGTTTTAAAGAAGCGATTCAGTCCGGAGTAGCAATTGGCATGGGTGGTGACGTTGGCGTGTTTCCACATGGCACCAATGTTCTCGAATTAGAGTTGATGGTGGAGTATGGTTTGCCTGTGATTGATGCATTGAAGGCTTGTACCAGCGTAAACGCCAAAGCATTTCATCTCGACAATCAACTGGGCTATCTTAAACCTAACTACACCTCAGATATTGTAATCGTAACGGGCGACCCTTCAAAAAATATTTCAGATTTAAAAAATGTAAAATTTGTTATGAAGGAAGGTATTGTCTATCGTCAGGAAAAATAAAATTCAATAACGTGAACCGAAAGCAAGCTCTTAAAACAATCGCTGCCTCTGCCATGGGCACCGTAGCGTTACCTCAAATGTCTAAATCGATGAATGCATTACCGGCTGAAACCAAAGGCAATATTAATCACAGTGTGTGTCAATGGTGCTACGGAGATATTCCACTCGACAAGCTATGTGAATCTGCCAAAGAGATCGGCATCAAATCGATAGATTTATTGAATCCAACTCAATGGGCAACGGCAGCCAAATACGGACTTACCTGTGCAATGGCTTATGCTTCAGACCTTGGCTTGACGAAAGGTTTCAATGATCCGTCATTGCATGAAAAGCTTTTGAAAGATTACTCTACCAATATTCCAAAAGCAGCTGAGATGGGATTGAAAAATGTAATCTGCTTTAGCGGAAACGCAAATGGTCTTTCGTCTGAAAAAGGCCTGGAGAATTGTGCGCGCGGATTGGAGCCGGTGGTCAAGCTTGCCGCAAAATATAATGTAACCTTGAGCATGGAGTTACTCAACAGCAAAGTAGACCACAAAGACTACCAATGTGATCACACCGAGTGGGGAGCAAAACTTTGTGAGAAGCTAGGGCTTGATAATTTTAAATTACTGTACGACATCTACCACATGCAAATCATGGAAGGAGATGTAATTGCAACACTTACCAAAAACATAAAATACATTTCACACTTTCATACAGGCGGAGTCCCCGGCAGGCATGAGATTGACGAAAGCCAGGAGTTGTATTATCCAGCCATCATGAAAGCAATTGTAAAAACGGGTTTCAAGGGATTTGTTGCCCAGGAGTTTATTCCAAGCCGCGCAGATAAACTCGCCTCATTAAGGCAAAGCATTGGCATTTGTGACATCTAAAGAGTCTGCAATAATGGCCGAAGTAGGATAAAGTATAAGGAAAGTAGAGGGAGCAGTAGTAAAAAATGACTTTACTACAATCTGCCACGTTGATATTGAACCCTGCTTTTTTTCCGGAAATTTCGGTTAGCAACGGCAAATCCACACTTTCCTTTTTCCTATTGAGCGATAACTAGAAACTTCAACGGACAGGATACGCAAAAGTATCCTATAATCGACTGATCAATTCAACGTAAAGGTCTGTAAGTTTGCCTTCAGCCTTTCCGGCAATCTTAACAATCTCCGAAAGGTTCAGTGGCTGGAGGTTGTCTGGATCACATTCATCTGTAAGAACCGAAACGGCACAACATGGTAAGCCCATGTGGTTGGCCACCAAGACTTCGGGTACCGTGCTCATACCTACTGCATCAGCACCAATGTTGCGGATGTAACGATATTCTGCCCTGGTCTCCAGGTTGGGTCCTTGTACTGCTGCATATACTCCTTCGTGAAGCTTTATGTTTTTTGCCTTCGCAATCTGAGCCAATAATTTATTCAACTTTTTGCTGTATGGTACTCTCATGTCGGGGAAGCGTGGACCGAGCACTTCAAAATTCTCTCCGCGCAATGGATTATCGGGTTGCAAATTGATGTGATCGTCAATCAACATTAAGTCACCTTTCTTCCATTTGAGATTTAAACAACCCGATGCATTCGAGATCAGAAGATTCTTTACGCCCAAAAATTTCATAACACGAATAGGCAACGTGATTTGCTTCATGCTGTGACCCTCGTAGTAATGAAAGCGGCCCTGCATAGCTACAATTTTCTTTCCTTTTACTTCGCCATAAATCAATTGGCCTTTGTGGAACTCCACAGTCGAAATTGGAAAATGTGGAATTGAATTATAAGGAATAATCAATGGATTCTTGATCTCTTTCACAAACTTGTTGCCCAACCCGGTTCCCAGAATTACTCCTACTTCAGGATTTTTAACTCCGCGCTTACGTAAAAACTCCGTTGCCTTGTCAATTTCTTCTAACATCTTTCGAAACTTATCGATTCAAATATAAACTAATTATCAAAGGATAAAACCTTTCGTCTCTCTACAATTCAAACTCTTATAATTATGTTCTTTGGCTTTTTACTTCGTGCTATATTTGTTTAAACCTACTTCCTATGAAAAATTTGCCAGTTCTATTTTTGGTGTTAATGGGTGTTTGCGCATTCGCGCAATCATTTAATAATCTTCCTGTATACACCCAAAAGCCTCCGCTTCATGGCAAGCACTGGATGGCTGTGACAGGAAAACCATTGGCTGCCACAGCAGGAGCAATGATTTTTTCAAAAGGCGGAAATGCAGTTGATGCTGCATGCTCAATGCTTGCCGCCACTTGCACCATGTGGGATGTAATGAGCTGGGGAGGGGAAACGCAAGCGCTAATCTATAATCCAAAAACAAAAAAAGTAATTGCCATCAACGCCCTCGGTGTAGCGCCAACCGGAGCCACAGCCGATTTTTTCAAAGGCAAGGGAATGAATTATCCTCCGCAATACGGACCACTCGCTGCAGTTACGCCCGGAACCCCTGGCGGTTTAATGACGATGCTCGCAGAATATGGAACGATGAGTTTGAAAGATGTGCTTGCTCCTACCATGCAGTTGTGCGAAGGCTATCCAATCGAGGCACAAACCGCCAATAGTTTTGAAAGGGAAAAAGAACGGTTGAAGCAATGGCCGTATTCAAAAGCAGTTTTTCTTCCTCATCTTGGAGAAAAAAGGGAAGCGCCTGTAGGCGGAGAAATTTTTGTTCAGAAAGATTTGCTTGCAACCCTTCAAAAATTGGTTGACGCTGAACAGCAGGCTTTGAAAAGAGGAAAGACCCGAAAGGAAGCCATCTATGCTGCGTACGACAGATTTTACAAAGGAGACATCGCAAAAGAATATGCACGCGGATGCCAGGAGCAAGGCGGCTTGATCACCGAACAAGATCTTGCTAATTGGAAAGTAATTCAGGAAGAACCTTTGTCGGTGAACTATAAAGGCATTGATGTATATAAAATGCAGCAGTGGACGCAGGGACCGATGATGTTACAGGCCCTGAACATTTTGGAGAACATCGATTTAAAGTCAATGGGATTTAATTCTGCGAAATATATTCACACTCTTTACCAGGTAATGAACCTGACTTTTGCAGATCGTGATTTTTATTATGGCGACCCGTATTTCGCACCGGAAGAGCCGATCAAAGGTTTGCTCTCAAAAGAATATGCGAAAGAGCGACTGAAATCAATCAACTGGGAACGCAACGATCCGAAGGCTGCGCCAGGTGATCCGTATCCATTTGAGGGGAAAGTAAATCCATACAAAGATGTTTTGAAAGATTGGACCCAAGCTTCGCGTGACACTTATATAAAACCACTTTCCGAAGAATATTTACATCAGGTATTTTTAGGAACTACTTCCGTGGAAGCTGCTGACAAAGAAGGTTGGGTAGTATCGATCACGCCAAGTGGCGGATGGAACCCAAGTTGCATCGCGGGAAAAACCGGCATGGGCATGAGCCAGCGCATGCAGAGTTTTGTTACCAATGCAAAAGAAAATCCTTTCAATGTGGTTGAGCCCGGAAAGCGTCCACGAGTAACACTTACTCCAACTATGGCTTTGAAAGATGGCAAGCCATTTATTTCCTTTGCTGTGCAAGGTGGCGACACACAAGATCAAAATCTCTTGCAATTCTTTTTGGACATGGTTGAATTCAATATGACTGTGCAAGAAGCAACCGAAGCTCCGAACATCAACACGGATCAACTTCGTCTTTCATTGGGAGGAGAAGATCGCAATCCAAAAGCTGGAAACATTTTGCTTCACGATAGCACTCCGCCTTACGTGCGCAAAGAACTGCAAGGCATGGGCTATCGCATGCGCTTCGATGATCGCACCAGCGGCCCCATCAACGCAATCTATTTTGATTGGGTGCATGGCAGCTTCTGGGGCGGGAGCAGCAACCATGGTGAGGACTATGGAATTGGATGGTGAGTTTTCTTTGCAGATTTGAATTTTCCTACTTTCAGTTTCAACGAAGACTCATATGCCGGGGGAGCGAGCTTCTGAAGAAAAAACAAGTGTCACCACAAGACTGAAAGAAAAACTTCCGCACTTTTTCTTTGAATTCGTGCTCGTATTTCTTGCAGTCTTCTGTGGGTTTCTGGCCGACAATCAGCGCGAAGCAATGGCTGATAAAGAAACAGCTTCCAGGTACATGAAGCTTTTGGTTGCTGATCTCAAGAAGGACACCGCTGAGATTGGTCACGAGATTGGGCGGGCTAATTTAGCCCTCACTAATACTGACTCTTTACTTTTGTTTCTTTATCGGTATAACCCTGGTGGTAATCTTCCTTTGAAGTTTTCTGATTTTGACTTCAGGGGATTGCTGCATTTGAAAATAATTTTTAGCGACCGCACTTCCTCTCAACTAAAAAGTTCAGGCCAGATGAGATTGATAAAGGCCAATGTTGCCGATCAGATATTGAACTACTGGAGTGTGCAGGAAGAAACAAAAATTAGTCTTGACAGATTTCTGATTTACCGAAACCGGGGTCGACAGTTTTCTGAACAATTGTTTTATTTCACAGAAATTCAACTCAGAGCGCGTGGTTTGATTGCGCCAATCAAAGATTTAAAAGTTATCAAAAGTGACCCTCATCTTTGGAAAGAATATGCAAATATCGTTTCTCATTGCCAGGTTGTATTGCTGCAGCACGCACAACAACTTAAGATAGCAAAGTCAGAAGCAACTAAACTTCTCGAACTGGTTCAAAAAGAGTATAAAATTTCAATCGAAAATTGAGAATCTATTCATAAAACTCTTCCCGTTTAGTCTTGGCCACTTCTTCGATGAAGCCAGCAACTTTCGCAGTCACTGCCTTGAAATATTTTTCTCCTTTTTCTTTAGTCGCTTTGCGCGGATCTCCAACTCCTGTGCTCTCCGTTACTTTTGTCCATTGACGCTCGGCCCACGCCCAGCCTTCGCGGATGGCGGTGAACTTGAATTTCTTCGCGTGCCCATCGGCTGCCTCACTAAGTGGTAAAACCAAATCTGGCCGTAAATAAAGAAGCAAACTAGTTTCCATTTCACCTGCATGATCGTCTTTGTTTTCAAAAAATTCCTTTTGATCAATCGACTTGAACCAATCACACGCACATAAAAACATCTTTGGAAACTGTAGTCCCAACTCCCGGATCATTGTTTTGAAATCATTCCCACCATGGCTATTCACAATGATAAGTTTATATATGCCTTGCCTGTTTAGCGTTGTGATCACATCCTTGAGCACGATCAACTGTGTGCTGGGATTCATGTTCATATCCAGCAGCACATCATGCTGACCTGTGTTCACACCAAAAGGTATCGTTGGCAACACAATAACTTTCGTTCCTTTCTGCCACGCTAATCGCGCAGCTTCTGCGCTGATGTAGTCTGCTTCGATGATATCTGTTCCATACGGCATGTGATAGTTGTGTGCTTCGCATGCTCCCCAGGGAAGAATTGCAACATCAAAGGAAGCATCCTTGATTGTTTTCCAGTTCGTTTCTGATAGAATGTAAGGCCTCATAGCGTAAAAATTGTAATCCGAAAGTTAATAAAGGGTTATTATTCTGCCATTCAAAAAATTGCCAGAGAAATGAACTCTACTTTTCATAACTTTACGGTGTCATTGGCTTCTAATTGAAATTTTAAATATTAACTCCATCTATGTCAGTGACTTTCCGCTCAATCGTCTTTTTCACTATTGTCATTTTATTTGCCGGGATGCTTGTTTCATGCGATTCGAGCTCGAGTAAACTAAAGGCTCAAAATGACTCCCTTCGACTACAACTAAAAGTAAGCAACAAAGTAGTTGAAACGATGAAGACGGTGCGCGCGCTGCTTGATTCCATTGATGCAACACGGCACAGCTTTCACCCGGATCAGTCGAATGACACAATTGGCGGATACGCCACCCGGATGGCAGATTTAAAGGACTATGTAAAAAAAACCGAGGAAAAAATTCGGGAAATGGAAGCCGCGATGGTAGAGGAAGACGTCAACAGCCAGAGCTATTTGATGCTGATTGATGCCCTTAAGTCAGAGCTTAAACTGCGCAACGAAGAAATCGGAATCATGCAGGATAACGAAGAGATGAAAGTAGAGTTGGATACAAAAAATGTGCAGCTGGAAGAAATCGAATCAAAGCTCGATACAAAAAAAGAAGAGCTGAAATTGTATGAGCTGCGCATAAAAGAAATGGTGCGCACAATGAAAATATCGGAGGCCGACAGTTACTATGCCCAGGCAGGTGCCCTTGAAGAAGCCGCAAAAAGAACCAAACTGGCTCCCAACAAAAAAAGAGATACCTACGCTGAGGCGCTCGAACTCTACCAGAAGTCTCTTAAATTAGGTAAGAAGGAAGCGAAGGCAAAGGTAGCCGAGTTGAAGGAGAAGATGGGAGGATAGTCAATCAACATTGCCTGCGTTTTAGTTTCTGCAAAGCCTGTTCTTCCAAGCGCTTGTACTTTTTGAAATCCTTGGAATTTTCGTTATTGTTCACAACCTGGCGACAAAAGTTCCTGCACACTGGGAATAAATCTGGAAGGGGTTCCGTGTTAAATCAATAATCAATCGATCGGTCCATCAGAAAAAGATTTCGTATGTAACGCGTGCATGCAGAGTAAGAAGGCTTGACGAGATGACAGTTGACTCTAAAACCCTACAATCGTACTTCTTCTTTCCAGCAAGACAGTGTCCCGCCAAACGCCTTTCATTTTGCCGATCTTTTCTCTCAAACCAATTTTCCGAAAACCAACTGCTTCATGAATTTTTAGACTCGCAGTGTTTTCAGGGAAGATCCCTGCTTGCAACGTCCAGATGTTGTGCTTCTCGCTTTCTTCAACCAACTTTTCAAGCAATATTTTACCGATTCCTTTACCTCGCGCCTTTGCGCTCACATACACGCTTATCTCCGCCACACCAGCGTAAACACATCTGCCTGACACGGGGGTGAGCGCAGCCCAACCCAAAACTTCATCATGTTCGGTTGCCACCAAACGACTATGTTGCAAATGACTGTTGTTCCATTCCTCCCAACCTGGGGCTTCCGTTTGAAATGTAGCATTGCCTGTGGCGATGCCTTCTTCATAAATTTTTTTGACAGAAGAATAATGAGTTGGTTCTAAATTCTGAATCGTCATAATTCTGTCATTGTTAGAAGGAATACAGTTTTTTCTTAAACCAAAAAGCAAGGTTGACCAACAGGATAAGCGCAGGCACCTCAATCAGCGGGCCGATCACTCCGGCAAACGCCTCTCCTGAATTGATGCCGAACACACCGACAGCAACGGCAATCGCCAGTTCAAAATTATTTCCGGTAGCCGTAAATGAAACCGAGGTATTCTCTTCGTAGTTCGCACCTAATTTTTTCGCAAGGACGAAACTCAAAATAAAAATGATAATGAAATAAATTACCAACGGGATAGCAATCCGCAGCACATCCATCGGAATATCCACAATCATTTTCCCTTTGAAACTGAACATGATCACGATGGTAAAGAGCAGAGCAATCAACGTGAGCGGACTGATCTTCGGCACAACATTTTTTACATACCACTCTTCTCCTTTTGCTTTCTTGAAAAAGAATCGGGTGAAGAATCCAGCAATGAAAGGAACACCGAGGTAAAGGAAAACACTTTTAGCGACCTCCCTCATACTTACGTTCACCACGGATCCTTGTAAACCAAAGTAAGGCGGAAGCACGGTGATGAAAAGCCAGGCAAACGCAGTATAGAACAAAACCTGGAAAATACTATTAAGAGCCACCAGGCCGGCTGCATATTCTTTGTCGCCTTTTGCAAGATCATTCCATACCAACACCATCGCGATGCAACGTGCAAGGCCAATTAAAATCAAACCTACCATGTAGTCCGGCTTGTCGCGAAGGAAAATGATTGCCAATAAAAACATGAGTATCGGCCCAACGATCCAATTCAAAATCAGAGACAGGCTGATTACCTTCAGATTTTTGAAAACTTTACCCAAATGCTCATAGCGAACTTTAGCCAGTGGTGGGTACATCATGATGATAAGGCCTGCAGCAATTAACAGGTTGGTAGTGCCCACTTGAAAATGTTGCATGAAGTTTTCAATGGGAAAGAAATTACCCAGCGCTACACCAAAGATCATAGCCAGGAAAATCCACAGCGTCAGGTAACGGTCGAGGAAACTCAGTTTCTTTTGATTGGTCATGCTGGCTATGCGTTTACTTGTGAAAATGCAAAAAGGATTTCGCGTCCGATTTCATGCACGCGCTCGGTGTACTTGGCTGCTTCTTGTGGAGTGCCATCAAAATTTTTGGGATCATCGTATGTGAGTGCGATGCGGGCGGATGCGCCAATCACCAGGGGGCAATTTTCATCCGCATGCGAGCATGTCATCACCGCAGCAAAATCTTTGTTGTGATTGAACGGATCATCATATTTTTTTGAAAATGCGATAATCGGTTTAACCTCTTCTGCAAATCGAACTTCGTAAACCGGGTTCTCCCCTTCTTTTGTTTTCGTAATCTGAAAACCTGCCTGTTGCATGGCTTTCACGGCACGCGGATTAAAGGCAGTGGCTTCTGTTCCTCCCGAGAAACAAATCACATTCGCAACACTATAGTAG
>CAZNCO010000043.1:0-13778 GCA_964571345.1 uncultured Ohtaekwangia sp. | reverse complement strand
GACTAAGAGATTGTACCCCGCCCATCACAAGCCCAACTGCTATTGCCAGCCCATAGAAATGAAATTCAACATTATTTCCGGCTTCCTTAAGATTTGCAACTTCATATGCACTCACGCAGATCGCCACCCAAAGAATGATAACACCTAACAAGACATTCAGATTTCCAAATCTTTTCGATAATCTGGAAATTGCTATAGCGCCAACTATTCCTACAAGTTGAATCAATACAACCGTTATGATCAATTTATCCGTTGGCAACCCGAGTACTTGCGCCCCGAAAAGAGTTGCCGCTAACATCACCGTTTGCACCCCCATGCTGTAAAAGAAAAAAGAAGTCAAGAACCACTTTAAGAGCGTGAGCGATTTTAGCAGATGCCACACTTTCTTCAACTCCAGGAACCCGGAAACCAAGAAGTTAGTATCCCATTTTCCAGATTTGGCAGGCGGGTTTGGTAACGCCCGAAAAGTGATCTGAGCAAATCCAATCCACCAAAGGCCAACAAGAAGAAATGTATAGCGTGGTCCTGATGTTTGATCTCCCTTCGCCCCAAAATAGATCACCAGCGCAAACCCAATTACTTGCAATATCACACTTCCAAGATACCCCATCGAATACCCCCGGGCGCTTATCCGATCTTGTTCATGTGGTTCAACTATATCCGGTAAGTAGGAATTATAGAAAACAAGACTCCCGATGTAGCCCACAGCCGCAAACACAAAACAGAATATCCCATAAGAAACACTTGGTAAAGGCCCCTGAAGCCAAAACATACTGCAACATGCGACACCGCCCATGTAACAAAAAAACTGCATGAATCTCTTTTTGCTGCCACGGGCATCTGCAATTGACGAAAGTAATGGGAGCAACAGGGCTATTGCCAAGTAGGCAAAGGCTAGTGTGTAATCATACAATGCGCTGCTTTTAAACAATCTTCCCATGAAGGGCACCATACCCTCTCCATATGCAGAACTTGTAATACCAGCAAAATAAATAGGAAAAAAAGTGGTTGTAATCACCAGGTTATAAACAGAGTTGGCCCAGTCGTACATACACCAGGCATTGATGATACGTTTATTACTCTTTAATTCATTCATCATAAAAGAAAAGCCTTCCCTTTTAGAGGAAGGCTTTATTTAAAAACCATGAAATAGTCTTATTCCTGTTTTTCAGCTCTTGGTTCAAGGGCTGTGTAGAGGATTTTACGTGAGTTACCTTTACGCAACTCAGTTTCAATGTCAGCGATGATTCCACGCTTGGCATCTTTATCCACTTTCAGGGCAATTGTCAACTGGTCTCTCTCAACCTCCTGGAGCAAACTCTTTTTCTCGTTTACCCAACGGATAATATCCTTGGTATCAAGAAATACATCGTCTCCCTGAATTTTGGGTTCAATACCATTTGCAATTTTAGTTGGTTGCCCAACATGTAGGTCTGCCACTAACGATTTCCTTACCAATTTCTTCAATTGGGTTGCCTGCGGAATCTGTTGTTTCACTTCAATAGTCGTCTGCCTCAGCTGAGTAGTTACCATGAAGAAGAATAGCAACATAAACACCACATCGGGCATGGAAGAGGTAGGAATTTCCTGCTTCACCTGTGCTTTTTTCTTAAACTTTGACATATTCGTTAGTATTAGTTTCCTCCAACTTTAGTAGGATCGGCAATTGATATGTTCAACGGAATGCCTTCCCTGCCTTTATCATAAATCTTTTTATTCTCGGGCTTGCTCAAATCAGAAGCTGCCTCCCGGAATTCTTTATTTGTCACTCCAGCCTTCTCTGCATAGATGTCATAATAAGCTGCCTGAATAATGTCCAGAATTTCCACAAACCGTTTGTGGCTAGTACCACGATCCGTTTTGTATGAAACAACCGCCTTTTCAGGGTTATCTGAGCTCGCGGGATCTGCTCCATTATTCGTAACAAACTTCTTAATCATATCCTTCAGAGGGGCAACATCTCCCATTGGTTCTCCTTCAACCAAAAGCGCATCTGAAGAATTAACCTGAATTTTAAACAAGTTTTTCTCAGAAATTTTAACATCTTGTTCTTTTGCTGTAGGATCCGGAGGTGGAGGTAACAGAATACTTAAGCCTCGGTTGTTAGCAATCGTTGTTGTAACCAAGAAAAAGGTTAACAGCAAAAACGCTATATCAGCCATAGAGGCGTTAGGTATTTCAGGTGTCGGTCTTGCCATTTTAAATTTTATTTAACCTGTAATGATGTCCTTTATTAAGGAGACAATCGCCAAAATAGCTGCTCCAATCAAAATAATGTAAAACATGATCATGCCAGCTCCAATCATTTTGGAACTTGCTGCATCCACGCCATAAGCGGCATATTTTACAGAAACTTCTGATCCGGAAAGGGCATAGGAAACTCCGAAGAGAACCACCAAGCCCACAACCCCTATTAAGGATTTAACCAATCCAGCAGGGTTTTTAATTGCATTAAGTATTGGCATCCCCACGCTTGTTAAGATTGCTACGCCCATGAAGGCATAACAAACAATAAGTCCGGGGGATATCAAACTATAGGATAGGGACTCTTCCATACTATTTATTTAGATAGTTTATGTTTCACCAAAATATCAACTAAAGAAATAGAAGCATCTTCCATTTTGTTTACCAAGCTGTCGATTTTAGACACGCAGTAGTTGTAAAGTACCTGAAGCACCATACCCACTATCAAACCACCTACGGTAGTGATCAACGCCACTTTCATACCACCGGCAACAACCTGAGGAGAGATATCACCAGCTGCTTCGATCGCGTCAAATGACTCAACCATCCCCACAACCGTTCCAAAGAATCCTAGCATAGGTCCGAGTGAAATACAAAGTGAAATCCAGATCAAACCTGACTCTAGGCGACCCATTTCAACACCACCATAAGAAACAATTGATTTCTCAACCATGTCAACACCTTCGCCTGAGCGCATCAAGCCTTGAGTGAAAATAGAGGCAACAGGGCCACGTGTATTTTTTGTAACTTCTTTAGCAGCTTCAACGCCACCTTTTGCAAGGGCATCTTCAATTTGACCTAACAATTTCTTTGTATTGGTTGTAGCAAGGTTAAGAGTAATAATTCTCTCGATAGAGATTGCCAAACCAATAATGAAAGTAATGAGGATTGGCCACATGAATGGAGGACCACCCTGGATAAACTTCTCTTTCAATGCTTGGTGGAAACTCTGTTCTTCACCGGATGCAGCTGCATCAGCAGGAGCTTCAGTTACTGTTGATTCGGTAGATGCCGCTGGAGTTTCGGTAGCAGCTTTTGTTGTGTCGGCCTGGGCCATCGCTTTGGTGGCACTAAATGAAAGAGCCGCAAGGAAAGCGCAAATAGTCAGTAATTTTTTCATGGTTTAAAGGTTAGTAAAACTTGAAGTGGCCAAATTTAAAGGTTTTGCTCTTTCCCAAACAAGAAATTCAAAAAAAATATAAAATTCTCTTCGTCTTTTTACCATTTGAACCATACAATTCAAGAAACGCAAATAAGTCACAAGCAATTTTGTTTTGTTTAAGCGGAAAATTGAAATGATAAAAGCGCTCTTTCTGAAAAAATTCACAAAAGAGATTCTCACCAGCCTGCCCAACGCAGTTTTCTAAGCCGGCTTCACTCGATTAGCTATAGAAAATGAAAAAATAGAAATTGATATCTCAATTCTCGTCAGAGGTTTGGAGCCTTAAATCCGCATTGGTTGATGCTTCTTCCGCCATTTGACGGGCTTCGATATGGCGTTGATTTGGCTTTGGTATACCCGTTAAATTGCGTTTCGCAAAATTCGTTTTTTAGCATCATCAAAGTCAACAAAACGGCTGATAGCCGCCCCGTGCAACGGGGCAAATAAACTGATTGATCGGAGAAAATCGAAGAACAATGAAAGAACATCCGAAGGACATCCGAAGCCACACTATAGCCACTAACCAACATCGAACCAAGCATGAACCAACATCTGATGCCCGATCGATGAAGCCGATGTTGGTTGCACCGGCTCATCGTTTTAAGGTATTCGAGGTTTTACTCCGATAGCCATCAATGATGCAATATGTCCATCAATAGAGTAGAAAGCGAGTAACTTCCATAAACTTGGCCATTCCTCGCTAAAAAAGGGGGTTATAGCCCGGTTACATGCCGCCTTCAACGGTAGCAGGCTAAAGCCACCAGCATATTATCCAATGGAATTGCAATAGCTAATTTTGATTTCAGTTGGTTAAATAACTCCAACGAACTTTAGAGGAGAAATTCAGGACGAAGGCATTAGGTTCGTCTGAATTTTATGATGGTGATGTCGAAACTAAAATGCTTCGCGAAACTTCAGAAGATAATGCGGAGAGGGCGGGATTCGAACCCGCGATACCCTTGCAGGTATACACACTTTCCAGGCGTGCTCCTTCAACCACTCGGACACCTCTCCAAAAAAAGTGCACAAAGAAATGGATATTTATTTAGGCAACCAAATACTTATTCAGATAGCTCACCCGCCCATGATTTTCCAATCTCCAGTCGTGTGCGTTCCGTTCCAAACTCGCCCAGGCTTACCATCAATTTAGTAACAGCAGCTTCGGCTGTCATGTCCACCCCGCTGATGACTCCTATTTTCATCAGCTCACGGCTGGTTTCATATTTTCCTTGTACCACCATCCCGCCAGGGCATTGTGAAATATTCAATACAATGAGGCCGCGGTCGATTGCTTTTTTAATCAAGTCAAGAAAGGATGGCCGCGAAGGTGCATTGCCAGCACCGAATGTTTCAAGCACCAAAGCTTTTAAGCCTCGGGTGCTGAGCACTGCCGCCACCGTTTCGTCACTTATTCCGGGGAATAATTTTAAAATACTTATAGACGTATCTAGTTTTTTCAGAAGAACAAGTTGATCTGAAGGATGCTGGCGAATAACATTGTAATTATAATCAATCTTTACTCCGGCCTTTGCCAACGGTTCATAGTTCTCAGATTTGAAAGCATCAAAGTGCATGCTCTCCACCTTCTTGCTTCTGTTTCCGCGCAAAAGCTCGTAATCAAAGTAAATGCAAACTTCGGGGATCAAGGCCTTTCCATTTTCTTTCGCTGCCGCAATTTCTAATGAAGTGATAAGATTTTCTCGCGCGTCCGAGCGGGGTTCACTGATCGGTAATTGAGCACCCGTAAATATGACTGGCTTGCGCAATCCCTGCAACATAAAACTGATGGCCGAAGCAGTAAATGCCATGGTGTCTGTGCCGTGAAGAACAACAAAACCATCATGATCATTGTAGTTGTCATAAATAATCTGCGCAATTGTTTCCCAATGATCCGGCTGAATGTTAGACGAGTCTACCGGGTTATTAAACGAAATCACGGTAAGCTCCAGAAACAGATTGCGCAACGTAGGCAGATGTTCGAGGATGAGAGAAAAATCGAATGGGATTAACACACCATTCGAGTCTGTAACCATACCAAAGGTTCCACCTGTGTAGATTATCATCACCTTCGAACGGGGATGCTCAGGTGTAGCCGTATTTATATTTACTTTCTTGTATTCCATTCTGATTTCTACTAGTTGATGTATTAAGAATGATGAGTACCAAAAATCTTCATTACGTTTTGTTCTGTTTGCTCTTGCAATTGTTCCAGCGTTACATTTTTTAGATCACAAATCTTCCGAGCAATCAACGAGATGTAGCCTGGCTCATTCCGCTTGCCGCGATGAGGAACCGGAGCAAGGTACGGGCTGTCGGTTTCCAGAACGATGCGACTCATATCGACTTCCGGAAGCACTTTGTCAAGGCCCCCATTCTTGAAAGTTACTACTCCGCCTATACCAAGATAAAAATTCATGTCAATCATCTTTCTGGCTTGCTCGGCATTTCCTGAAAAGCAATGAAAGATACCTGTGAGTTTACCATCCGCAAATGGTTTTAGTAACTCAATCGTTTCGTCAATGGATTCGCGACAATGGATCACAATTGGCAGATTATATTTCTTGGCCCATCCTACCTGAATTTTAAAAGCCTCCTGTTGCTGATCCCAAAAGGTTTTATCCCAATACAAATCTGTTCCCATCTCCCCTACCGCAGAAAATTTTCTCTTACCAAGCCAATCCTCAACAAGGTAAAGTTCTTTCTCAAAGTCTTTTTTTACAGAGCACGGATGTAATCCCATCATAGAAAAACACCGCGATGGATTTTTTGCCTCCACCTCCATCATCGCGTCAATGGACGCGTGATCAACATTGGGCATGTATATTTTAAAGATTCCTGATTCCTCACTTCGTCTTAGAATGTCGTCAAGATCAGTTTTAAATTCTTCCGAATAAATGTGAGCGTGTGTATCGGTAAAGCTAAGCATCGGGCTTTTTAACAGAGTTTAGCAAGTCGGTGATTGCAATTTGGAGCAAGTTAGGTGTATGTTCAAAACCTGCAAAACCGGAATATTTTTTTGATCTTTCAATTGCTTCGGCCAGGTCAAATTCACTTTGCTTTTGATAGAATGCGATGCCTCTGTTCTTCAATTCTTCGGCCAGGTATTCTTGTTCCGTCTGGCCGGGAGTCGGTATGAAGATTGCCTTCTTTTTCAACCTGCATAAATCCATTATAGAGGAGTAGCCGGAGCGGCAGACAACAAATTCAGCAGATGCTATAAGATCATTCATTTCATTTGACGATAAGTGATCTGCTTCATTGGCCTCCCGCCCACTAGCTTCTCCCGGATTACCTTTCACTAAAACGAAAGCAAGCTGAGAATTCACAAGCTGCTGCTTTAAGATATTTTCAAGCAACGAGCGCTGCGGCTCTGGCCCCGACACAATAGCTACGACTTTATATTTAGTTGAAGCCGTTCTCTGTTCCAATCGCGACAGCATACCAACAAAACGGGTAGCAACACCAGAATTTTGCGAAAGCTTACCAGTGATGCCATTTTCAAAATCCGGCACCCAACAAACATCAAATTTCTTAATCTGGCGGTGATTAAAATAGTTTACGAAAAAGGACACCCACTTCCATGGGCGACTCAGAAGAATGTTCACCTGATGCGTAATGAATACATTTTTCACGTTCGCACTTCTGCATCCGTAGCGGTTATCTGAAATGATAATGTCAATCTTCTCTTTATGAACGACATCTTGTACTTGCCTGCTCTCAATGCTAACGACACGCAAGAATTTTGGTAACTGCAACAGTATTTTTACAACAAAAGGAACGGTAGCCGAATACTGAGGATCATACGCGATAAGCTGATGAAACGTCAGATACGGAAACTCTTCCCTTAGCACCTGTAAGGAAGCTCCGCTCGATGCAACCTGCACTTCACAGCCTTGAGCAACCAGTTCATGAATAACGGGAACACATCGCGTTGCATGGCCAAGTCCCCAATCAAGCGGAGCCACTAAAACTTTTTTTGGCTTACCTGCTAGCATGGCTGCTAAAGATTGTCAGGCAAAGACTTAAAGCTAAAACCGCGGGAAGAAAAATGCTCCAGGAATTTCGGAAGCACATACGTGAGATTTCGTTCCGCCTTTAGGCTGTCGTGAAAGACAATGATGGAACCTCCGCGTGTGGCGTTGATAGAACCTTGCAGGCAGTTGTTGCGGGAGATATTTTTGGAATAGTCGTGGGTTAAAACATCCCACATGATGATCTTGTATTTGCCGGCCAAGGCTTTGATCTGAGATCGCTTGATTCTTCCATACGGAGGGCGGAAAAACTTGTCACCGCCACCTATCACTTCTGAGCAAAGTCGCGTGTTCGACACATACTCTTCCAGAGAATAGTTCCATCCCTTTAAGTGATTGAATGTATGATTGCCTATAACGTGCCCTTCTGATTTTATCTTCTCAAAAACCTGGGGATGCTTGCGCACATTATCTCCGATACAAAAAAAAGTAGCTTTCGCATCAAACCTTTTTAACTCATCAAGGACAAACTCCGTTGGTCCTGGCACAGGGCCATCATCAAAAGTGAGAAACAGATTATTTTCTTCCCCAGGAACTCTCCAAACCAGTGACGGGTAAAGCTTCGTTAACAGGTAGGGTGATCTAAAAAAATTCAAGTCACACTTTGGGTTACGGTTGCACGCGACAACTCAACATCGTGATATCATCGCGGTATGCGTTTCTGCCTTTAAAGCCATCGAGGGCAACAATGATGTCGTGGTGAATGGTAGTCAGCGGTTTGGAATAATTATTCTCTAAATATTTGACTAACGATTCTGCACCAAACTCTTCACCTTTTTCATTGATCGTTTCGGTCAAGCCATCGGTGTAAGCAAACAACGTGAACTCATCCAAATCCGTAATAAATCCTTCCTTAATAAAAGGAAGTGGATGCATCGCTCCCAATACCGTACTTCCTTCCTCAAGAATCCTCAATCCGTTTTTCTTGTCAACGAGCACAGGCGGATTGTGACCGGCATTTACATATACCATTGTTTTTAATTGCAGATCGTAGATGGCACCGAAGAACGTAATGAACTTCTCACCCTTTGCGCTCTCCAAAACCTGGAAGTTTAGCGCCTCAACTATTTCAGTCAGGTTAGGCGTTTGTCTCAATAAGGTATGAAGCGAAGCCTGAAAATTACTCATCATCAACGCTGCTGGAATTCCTTTACCACTTACATCTGCCACACAAATCAGGAACTGATTTTTATTGATAGGAATAAAATCATAGTAATCCCCACCTACCAAATCGTGGGGCAAATAGCTGGCCTCAACTTTCAAGCGATCTGTGTTGGGCAACGTCTCGGGAAACAAAAACTGCTGCACATCGCTGGCAATTTCCAACTCCTTGCGAAAAGCCTCCTGCTCCAACTGCTTCCGCGCGAGCTTTTTATTCTCGATAGCTACAACAATGATATTGCTCAATGCCTGGATGAAACGGATGCTTTCATCATGATCATGATTCACTTTATGATCGATACCACCCACAAAAACCAATGCAAGTGTATCTGACTTATGTGTGATGGGAATCACCAGGTCAAATTCATCAAACTCGCAGCTATCAAACTCTTCCATGCGATGGATATTTTTGATCATCTGCACGCGCTCATCCAGCATCACCTTCGCATAGTTTTTCTTTGTTCCGAAGCTAGCTTTGCACGACCACGTTTCATCCAACACGAAAAGGGAAAGCTTCTTCAATTGCAGGTTGCTGCGAAGGGTAAAATTAAAAATCTTATACAGCGACTCTTCGGGCAGATTACTATTGATCGCCTGCGTGATCTCCAGCAAAGCACCGAGTTCCAGTTCTTTGCGTTCAACTTGCTTGCGTAAATCGATTTCCGTGGTCATAATTAAGACGCTAAGTTAAAAAGAAAACGCATCTGCTCCGCATTTAACAATCTCTTAACCCCGCGTGCCTCCTCCCCTTCCAAACAAAAGCATTGAACTGCGAAAAGATAGCCGTGCCTATAACGTACGGAGCGTAAACGAATTGTAGTAGCAAAAACGAAATCGGTTGAATGGCTAAAGATAAAAATCGGTGCACCTTCGCCAGGAAAATAAATTCGAGAAGCAATTTAAGAACGATCACCACAGGTGCCCACCAAAAATTGAAAGAGGATAGAATTAATATTATCCAGGAGACCTGCACAAAAAATGTAAAAATCGCCAGTGCTTTCGATAATACTGACATCGCTGACCACTTGCCCGCCCACCGGATACGTTGACTAAAGAAAGATAACAATGAACTCAGAGGCTGTGTAGACACAACCGAATCCCGAAAAGGCATAAATGATACTGCATTGGGATAAACGTGGTTGATTTTTGCCATCAGAAATTGATCATCGCCCGAGGCATACTGAAAGTTTCCTTCATACCCATTTACCTGCTCAAATGCTTTTTTTCTGAAAGATAGGTTTGCACCATTGCACATGGTTGGCTTCCTCCATCCTAATGTAGCAGCGCCCGTTCCGATCACGCTGGCGAATTCCATACTTTGGAGCGATGAAAAAAACTTTCCGTCATCATTGATTTTGACCGACCCAACACATAACTGCAAGTTTTCATCATTGAACATCTGATTGATGCGCTGCAACCATTCGCGAGGCAAGACACAATCAGCATCCGTTGTAGCGATGATCGTTCCGCGCGCGCGACTGATTCCAAAGGTGAGGGCCGCCTTCTTACCAGCTTCCCCAGCAAGGGATATTACCTGACCAATATTATTCTCCTGAAAGAATTTATTCAACACAAGCAGCGTTTTATCCTCCGAATGATCATCCACCACGATCATCTCAAAATTTCTCTGATCATAATTCAATTCAATGATTGACTTTAAAAGCCTTGGAAGATTATTTTCTTCGTTGCGCACAGCAACAACAATAGAAATAAAGTTCTTTTCTTTTTCTGACCGTGAGGATTCGTTAATAGCGCGACTCAACCCAATCATAAGCATGATCAACATCAAAAAATACAATGCAAATACAATTACCAGATAATAGGCCATTGAAGGTTAATCCGTAAGTTTGAGTCGTGAGTAAAGTTGAGAAAAAAATCGCGAAGGAAAAGATTATCCTGGGCCTTGACCCCGGCACCAACATCATGGGGTATGCGCTCATTGAGATAAACGTTTCTAAAACAAACCTGTTACAGTATGGTGTAATCCAGATGGGAAAATATGGCGATCATGCACTGAAGCTCAAAAAGATTTTTGAACGAGTGCTGGCCCTGGTAGATGAATATAAACCAGACGAGGTAGCTCTTGAAGCTCCCTTCTTTGGTAAAAACGTGCAATCGATGCTAAAGCTGGGACGGGCGCAAGGCGTAGCTATGTCAGCAGCACTTTACCGCGAAGTGCCTATAACAGAATATGCTCCCAAAAAAGTAAAACAGTCGGTAACCGGAAATGGCAATGCCAGCAAAGAACAAGTGGCAAGGATGCTGATGCAGATCTTTGCGATCAAAGAATTACCTAAACTTTTAGATGCCACTGATGCTTTGGCCGTTGCATTATGCCATCATTATCAAAATGGCTCACTCAAGACCAAAACAAAATCATGGGCAGGTTTTCTGAAAGACAATCCCGACAAAATCAAAAAATTATAATTGAGATATTTTTTTTAATCGGCCGCCCTACCACCCGCTGCAGGCCAGTATTTTGCCTTAAGCATATCATCATAGTCATCTGCATAATACCCCACACGCTTAAGGGTACTCACTGTTTCAGAATGATCCAATCCTTCCAACTCGCGTATGCTTTTAATATAGACTCCATTTTCAAAAACCGTAAAGCCAACTCCATAGAGTTTGTGATTAATCTCCAGCAATTCGCGATAAAGCTCTTGCTGCCGCTCAGCCGGTATGTTCATGATGGGAGACATGATTTGCAGATATCCGGAGTTGATATAATTGCCCTGTGCGTCTTTGGATTGGAACACATCGATCCACACGCTTGCAGAACCTAATTTCATGCTCCATTGACCCAATTTCTGACCGCGGCAAAGAGCAGGATCTACTCCAAATTCTGCAATTACTTTCTCAGCCATTTCATAATAATACTGTATGGGTTGCATATTAATTAGTTTGTTATCAAATATAATAAATGCAATGAAATTATTTCATGATGGCAGGTATAAGCGCCTGGCCATTTTGCAAACCATCCAGTTTGAAAAAATTTATTTTATTTAGAGCAATCTCAATGCGATAAGCGACTCCCGATCCATCCGAATTAAAGATCAATTTGGCATTCATCGCGCGCACCCTCGCTTCGATGTTTGAAATACCCGAACCTTTTTTGACAGCCTGAATATCAAACCCCTTACCGTCATCGCGATATGAAATCAAAAGTAGATCTGCTGTATATTCAATCTGAATCAAAATCTTCTTTGCAGACGCATATTTAAGAGAATTAGAAAGAAGCTCCTGAATGATGCGGAAAGAAGATAAGTTGATTAACCCATCTCTGATTTCTTCACCCGATGATTGAATCTCTACGTCAATAGTTATACCAACGGTAATCCTTTTCACGTATTCACGCACAAGATCCACCAAGCCACTTTTCTCAAATCCTTCGGGAGTCATTCCACGGATGATGTCTCGTATCTCCTGGATTGATGCTTGCAATTCTTTGTCTATGAAGGAAGCGTGCGGGTCATCGTATTTTCGAAGAAGGCCGGCAACAGATAATTTTATCGCGGCAAGGTTACAGCCTATACTGTCATGCAAATCGCGGGCAATACGAGCACGGTCGCGGTCTAACGTTTCAATCTCAATATTGATTAATTTTTGTCGATATTCATTAATAGTTTGATTGTAAGCTTCTATCTGTTTTAGCCTCGTGATTCTTCTTTTCACAAAAAGAAATCCAAGCGAAATTAAGATTACTAAAACAGCTACTTGAAATCTCCAATCCATCCACCAGGGAGGGAGAATGGAGAAGGTACGTATTAATCCTGGATACCAATTAAAATTATCGGTCGAATATTCCAACTGAAATGCATAATCACCGGGCGACAGAGAGCTATATGAAAGTTCCCTATTTGCCGAGTAATTCCACTCAGCCTCTTTATTCAATCGCGTTCGTACAATAATGTTTTGATTGTTAAATGAAATAAAGCCAAAACCTATCTCCAAATTATTTTGATCGTGGGTTAGTTCTTTCAGTGAATCGAGTGCGAGAGGCTTTGTATTGACGTGTATGTACTCCAAATGAAAAACAGGACGATTAAAAACAGCGATCGTTTCTGGTAGCGAATAATATGCGTTTTCCGAAAAAGCATATATAAATGGTTTGACATATGCCAAGTGATTAATTTTACTTCGCTTTACCCCATTTAAACCTGTGAGCAGGTTAAACGATGGTTTTTTAGCAACAATGCCACTGATGGGGATAACTGAAATCCCCTGCTCGGTACTTATCCAAAGCCGCGAGGAAATTTTAATTGCGTCATAAACATTGTTTCCGAGCACTTTAACGTGGAGCTGAAATTTACTCCCCCAAGTATCTTTATCTAACACAAAAAGACCACTCCCAAGGCTTGGTAAAAGTATTAAAGAATCATTAATAACCTGTACCTTCCCAACTTTCTTGTTATCAAACAAGTTCGAAAATATTTTCTTGCTGAGATTTTGGTTGTAAACATCCAAACCAATCCTTGAGGTCAAAACTAATGCAGAATCATAACCAGACACCGAGCGATACAAAAATAAAGCAGGCATGTTTGTGGTGTCTAAAGTCTCAGCATTGTATTTCTCCAATCGCCCCCTGCTCAATCCCCAAATACCCTCTGTATTTTCATAAATATCATTGTGGCTGGTTGGATAGTAACGAATCTTGTTTCCAATGGAGTCGAACACATAGGTATTCATTGTGGAACTTACCCAAAGCCTCTTTTTGAAATCAACAAACAAAGCGAGAATGGGATCTCCTGATCCTTTAATTCTTATCCTCTTGTTTTTTCTGTCGACAGAAAAAACATTACCGTCTTCAAGACCAATGTATACCCGTTTACCATCCGAGGCAACATCTTTGATCTTTGACTGAGAGGGTGTTTCATAATAGAGGATATTGAAATCCAGCACTCGAAACATTCCGTTTTCCAATGTAGAAAACCAAAATCCGCCCTGATGATCATTCATTACTTTTGTTACAGACAAATCTTTAAGAAAATCAACAGGTGAATTTTTCGATGGATCAGAAGGGTCAAATTTGATAACCCCACCTTTCATAAAACCTGCCCAAATATTTCCTTTTTTGTCTAAAGACAAGCTTATCACAACTTGATTACCTGTAAAAAAATGGCGCATGATTCCATTTTCGAACTTAAAAATATCTTTGCCCATCGCAATCCACACCACCC
>CAZNCO010000042.1:0-13779 GCA_964571345.1 uncultured Ohtaekwangia sp. | reverse complement strand
TACTTACGCGATGGGCAGTCGCAATCTGGTTTAAGGTTTTGAGAAGCGATTGAAACAGTTCCCACCCGCCAAATTCTTCAATCATCAGCTTATATTTTACCATCGATCGATTCTCATACGGAGGCATTGGTTCTTTAGCGCCAAGCCAGCGTTCACTCAAAAAACCTCCCGCCACAGTTCCATAGCAAAGCAGATGAATATTTTTTTCTTTACACAAGTTGATCAATTCCTTTTCCGGACGATTGTCTAACAGCGAATATTGAACTTGCAAAGTGGAAATCGGCACACCCGACTCCACGATGGCGCGCGTAGCTTGTGTATTGAAGTTCGTTCCACTGATCAGTTTAATTTTTCCTTCCTGCTGCAATTCTTTCAACCAATGAGCCGTCTCCATCCATTTGGGGATAGCGTAAGACCACCAACTGAATTGTACCATGTCTAGTTGCTCCACGCCCAATCGCCTGAGCGATCGATCAATTATTTTTTCTACATGAGCTTTGCTAATGCGTGGAAGAATATCCAGGTCTGGAACAAATTTGGTGAGCACCTGCACATCTGGTATCGATCCGGTCTTTCTTTTGCACTCAGCTAAAAATTTTCCGATCAATTCTTCCACACCGGTGTAAATGTCAGCACAGTCGAAAGTAGTAATGCCTTGATCAACAAAAGCAAACATGTCGTCAATGGCATGATCTTTATTGCCTTCGCTATGACCTTGTGATAATTGCCATCCTCCTTTGATAATGCTTGATATTGAGAAGCCAGGTGCTATCTCTTTTCGTTCGATACTCATGCTTTTTCAATCCAGTCGTTTTGTTCAGGTAATGGGGTGATGGTGGTTGCTGATCTTTCATACACGCGCTTGCCAATGCGGCTGATTTTAAATCGTGCTCCACAATTTGGATCTGGGCAGGCGATGATGTGATCTGTCGCCATCCAATCATATTGATTTAAAGGCCGCTGTTTTGGTGTGAGAAGGGGAAGCAGCGCGGCCAACGCATACAATGAAAAGGGTCGCTCGGTTTTGAAGTGAAGATTTTCACCTCTCACTTCAAAAGCATCGCCCAATTGGTGGCTGCAAACAAAAGGTTTATCACCTTCGATCACTTCAACTTTCAAATCATATAAATGAAAAGACGCTTTGCTCATACGCCAGATAAATTAAGTTGTTAAGTTAGAGAGTTATTCCATAATTTGTTTCATCAAACCGCTAACACGATGAGCTTGTTCAAAAAAATATTTTTGATTCTTATACTTTTTATAACCGGTACCACTTGGGCAGATATTCGCTTGCCAAAAATTCTTAGCAATGACATGGTGCTTCAGCGGGAGAAGCCTATCACAATTTGGGGTTGGGCTAGCCCAGGAGAAAAAATCTCTGTGCAGTTTAACAAGCAAACCAAAAGCACAAAAGCAGATAAGAACGGAAATTGGATACTGTCTCTCGCACCGGAAGCAGCCGGTGGGCCGTATAATTTAACATTGAAAGGAAAGAATACCATTACACTTACAAATATTTTAGTTGGCGAAGTGTGGGTTTGTTCCGGGCAATCAAATATGGAGTGGCCCGTACGTTTGGTAACAAATGCCCAGACTGAAATTCAAAACGCAAACTTCCCTGAGATAAGACATTTCACCGTTGAGAAATCTGTATCTACCCATGCGGAAAGCGATGTAAAAGGTGGAAATTGGAAAATTTGTTCACCACAAACGGTGGGCGATTTTACTGCGGTCGGTTATTTCTTTGCACGTGAAGTTTATCAAAAAACAAAAGTTCCGATCGGGCTGGTTCACACTTCGTGGGGAGGCACACATTCAGAAACGTGGACAAGCCGCGAAGCATTTGAACAGAGTGATGAGTTTAAAAATATGATTGCATCCATGCCAAAACTGGATCTTGAGCAAATGGCAAAACAAAAACGAGCAGCGATCGAAAAGAAACTGGCCGAATCAAACATTCACGTATCCTCGGGAAATGAAGCGGCACAATGGAAGGAGGCTGACTTCGACCATTCAAAATGGCCCACAATGAAAGTGCCAAAACAGTGGGAGGCGACAATTGGAGATGTAGATGGTGTGATCTGGTTTCGAAAAGATTTTATGATCACCAAAGAAGATGCTGGGCAAACTGCGATCCTTGGTCTTGGCATGATCGATGACAATGACGAAACATTTATCAACGGAGTAAAAGTTGGCGCCACTAATTCTTACAATACGAAAAGAGTTTACTCTATACCGGCAGGAATTTTAAAAGAAGGAAAAAATGTGGTAGCCGTAAAAGTAGTTGACACCGGTGGGGGGGGTGGATTTTATGGTGATCCAAAGGAAATTCTTTTAACCTCCAATTCAAAAAAAGAAATTCAGTTGGCTGGTGAATGGAATTTTCAAATCGAATCGCTGAGCAATGCTTCGATCGGACCCAACAGTTATCCCACCCTTCTCTTCAATGCTATGTTGAATCCGATTTTAAATCTAAGTATTCGCGGGGCACTGTGGTATCAGGGTGAATCAAATGCAGGACGTGCCTATCAATATCGCAAAGCATTTCCACTAATGATACAGGATTGGCGCACACATTTTAAGCAAGGAGATTTTCCATTTTACTTTGTCCAGCTTGCCAGTTTTAATTCTGATAATGGCGATAGCCAGCGGGGAAGCACATGGGCAGAGCTTCGTGAAGCTCAAACCATGACATTGTCCTTACCAAATACAGGAATGGCCGTGGCTACAGACATTGGTGAAGCAAATGATATTCATCCGCGCAACAAGCAAGATGTTGGAAAAAGATTAGCAGCTATCGCACTCAATCGAATTTATGATGTCAAATGCGTGGATGGTGGCCCGATGTATCAGTCGATGAAGATCGAAGGCAATAAAATCAGACTCACCTTCACCCAAACAGGAAGTGGCTTGATGGTGAAAGATAAATACGGTTATCTCAAAGGATTTGAAATCGCGGGAAGTGATGAAAAATTTCATTTCGCGAAAGCGTGGATTGAAGGAAATGAAGTAGTCGTTTCCAGCGATGCTGTTGCTCAACCAATGGCTGTTCACTTTGCATGGGCCGATAATCCGGAAGATGCAAATCTTTTTAACAAAGAAGGATTTCCGGCTGTGCCATTCCGAACCGATAATTGGAAGGGAATTACGGAAGGAAATAAATTTAGGATCGAATAAAGTGCCGTTTCAGAATTTACTTCTATTGAGAATAAAATTATTGGCAGTAATTCTTGTGCCGTGGTAAAATATTTTTTTCATATCGCCTACAAAGGAAATCGGTACCATGGATGGCAACGACAACCCAAAGTGCTTAACGTGCAAGAAGTAATTGAAACTGCTCTTAGTAGTATTTTAAAAACTTCCGTTACTGTGATGGGCTGTGGTCGCACGGATGCGCAGGTGCACGCCACACAATTTTTTTTTCATATTGAAGTAGATAAAGAATGGGATTTCGATCTCGTGTATAGATTGAACAAACTGCTTCCCCCGGATATTGCAGTATTTGAAATTATTCCGGTAGAGGAAAATCAACATGCAAGATTTGATGCCATGCAGCGGAGATATGATTACTTCATTCACACCTCTAAAGATCCGTTTCTGAGTGAAAGCAGTTCGCTTTACCAGGAGCAAAATCTTAATCTGCAAAAAATGAAGAAGGCCGTAGAAATCTTTACACAACATAAAGACTTCAGAGCTTTCTGCAAAAGCCCGGATAAATACAGACACACTATTTGTAATATTTCGTCTGCCAATCTTTTCAGAGATTCATCGGGAGATCGAATCCGGTTTCAAATTTCTGCCAATCGATTTTTAACCAGCATGGTAAGAACGATGGTCGGAACATTACTGGAAATAGGGCGAGAAAATTTCTCCATTGAAGAATTGGAAAATAGCTTTGTAACAAGAGCCCTTCCAGATTTTATCACACCAGCCTATCCGCAGGGACTTTATCTATCAAAAGTAACTTATCGTTATTTAGATATCCCACCTCGCACAGAGTTCTCTTCCGTTTTTCAAACGATCGATCTGGATTGGATTGCCGTTGAATAAAGTAACGGTCTTAGCCATTCAACAGTTTTTTTAAATCAGGATGATATTGGGAGGTTAGGAATTCGGTTATGCTGAATTCCGCCAACTTATGAATGTAAAAGGGATCTTCGCTAATGATTTTTTCTAATTCCTCTTTGGACGATGCCAATGCCAGAATTATTCCTCCTGTTCGTGGCACCTTTCTCCCGGAAGCAACAAATACATGTTGCTTATAATATTTTTGCAAAAACTGAATATGCTCTTTCATGTGCGCATCAAGCTGATCAAGCGGAACGATATAATTTAAATTGACAATAAACATGGGATAAATTATTAAATGACTAATATAGTTAGGAATTGAATCTCTAAGTGAGCGAACAACTTGAGTAAAATCTCTTCGGAAAAAAGAAATAGGAAAAACGCGATGAATAAAACAGGCACTGCACAGAAGAAATGATGACTATTCTCGAAAGACCCATGTCGTAAAAAATAGTCGGCTTCGTGGATGTATTCAACTGAATCTAAAAGATTTCTGATGCCATAGTGTTGAAAAAACAACATGTGGATAAATCAGCCAAAGTAATATCAGAACAACAGGGTAGTTCTTTTCAGAAAACATCAATCAAAATAAATGAAAAAATAGATGTAATTTGGCTTATAACTTTTTTATTCACCACAAAAATTCAGGCATGTATACTGTCGTAAAAGTAAGTTCAACAGAAGCAACCAAAATGATTGAGCAAGTTGTGAAAGAAGCTGAGAAAATAAACAAACCCGTAGCTGTGGCCGTCACCGGCCCCGAAGGTGAGCTGATCGCTTTTCTTCGGATGGATGGCGTGAATGCCTGCTCAGCAGTGATTGCACAAAACAAAGCGTATACTTCTGCGCGCGACAGAAAGACAACGCGCGAGATGGGTAACTACATGCGCGAAAAACAAAGTCCGCCAGCTTTTTGGGGTGATATGGGAATCACAGGCTTCGGTGGGGGCGTTCCGATCATTCAAAATAATGAAGTGATTGGAGGCATTGGTGTGAGCGGATTGTCGCAAGAAGAGGATGAGCGCATCGCGCGCGCAGCAATCAAAGTTGTGTACGGTTATGAATAAACTCTGAAGACTACTTCTTCCAGCTGAAACTTAACCACTGCACTTTCGGGGTTGCCTCAGGTGTGAGCGTGAAGAAGACTTCGATCGTTCCTTTTTCACCAACCATATCAAACGAACCGCGCAGCAAATTCTCGGGCTGCATCTTTCCGACTGAAATTATTTTTCCGGCTTTCTCGAAGAGTTCATCTGTTTCCTTTTTGCGATGGTCTTTTGAAATATCCGGAAAGAAATTTTCGGCAAACAGATTGTCATGCTGATTGTCCCAGTCAGGTAAAAGCTTTACAATTTCCTCTTGCACTTTTTTAAGCGTTGGCGAAATCGGAATAACTCGTTTCTTCAATTCAGCCAAAGCCAAAAGAGTATCAAGTGCTTGTCCAGCAGGAGTTCCCATGTTGGCATACGTGAGATTGCTAAACGCAACAAGGCCGATCCCATATTCAGGTAAAAGAATATGAACACTGCCAAAGCCAGGCAAGCCTCCGCTGTGACTAATAGCTACAACTCCGTGGCAATCTTGCCTCCACCCAAGACCAAAGCCATAAGCACTTGTGCGTGGACAAACTTCTCCGTTCGAAGTTTTAAAACTCGCATTCATTCCACGAAACTTCCACGGCTGCTGCATTTCGCGAGCTGAGTTTCTTTTTACCGGACCCACTTCAACTTCATCACGGTTTGGCCACGCTCCCAAAAGAAAATTCATATACTTCGCGAAGTCATCGATGGTGCAGATCATGCCACCCATAGAGGCATACGATCCGTCTTTGAGCAACGCTTCAGCTTTCCATTGATTGTCTTCCCATCGATAGCCGAGTGCCAGCTTTTCTTGTGGAATTTTTTCGTATTCAAATTCACAATCATTCATGCCAAGTGGCCTCAGGATTTTTTCGATGATGTATTCCTGATAATGCTGACCGGAAACATTGGAGACTATTCTTCCGAGCAATGCATAGCCGAGGTTGCTATACTCAAACTGAGTTGACGGATTAGCGGAAAATGAAATACCTTGCTTTACTAAGTCAATTAATTCCTGATCTGTATCTGATAGTTGGCGATCGCCCCACGGATTATCTTCCGGAAACCCAGCCGACATGGTAAGCAAATTGAAAATTGTGATTGGAGCAGCATCGTGTGTTGGATACTTTACATCAGCTAATTCAGGAATGTATTTAGCAGCTGCATCTGTTAACTGAAGTTTTCCTTCATCGCGCAAACGCAGGATGGCCATGGCCGTGAAACTCTTGGTCATAGACGCGATCCGAAAACGGGATTTACTCTCCGCAGGAATTTTCTTCTCCAGATTGGCAAAGCCGGTGGCGTTGGCATAGATCAAGCGGTTATCCATCACAATGCCGTATGCAATGGCAGGATTGTGATTAGCCCGTGCCGATTTTCTAAAGATCGAATCCACTACCGAAGTGAACTGCAATACTTTCTTTATTCTCATTGAATCTTCAAAGTAAGGAGCCTGGTATTCGCTACTTACATTTTTGATCGTGATGTTGGTTGCACTCCTTTCAGTGCAAGAGAAAAGAGCAATCAACAAAAGAAAAGGAATGGATTTTTTCATGACAAGGGCTTTGAGATAAAGATAAGAATTATCACAGTGATTGATTCGAACTTTTAGCTTGTCATAAGATCATCTCGTATTTATTTTATAAATTTCAATGGCAGAAATCAAGTTTACGTGAAAATCATGATAAAGAAAGTTCGATATTTGACAATGATGCTTTTCGCGGAATTAGAAAGTATTGTTAGGCAGGGGTCAAGAAAGAAACTTGAGAAATCAACAAAACTTTTTAACGTATTCAAGTAAGCTGTTGTACCTATGGATAGACTACTAGTATCGCTACATGTGTTACATTTTTCTTTTGTTAACAAATAGTTGAATAGGTAAATGATAACGAGAGTTCTTGTTTTCATTATCCTATTGTGCTTTAGCTGCACAACACCTTATGATCCACCGGCAAATTATTCTACTCCATTGCTTGTGGTCAATGGGATCATCACGAATCAGCCTGGCCCTTACCAAGTATCGTTGGAGTTTACAAACATCAACTCGATCAACAGCGCTTACCGAAAATATCCTGAGAAAGCTGAAGTCACACTCATTGACGACAAAGGAAACCAGGAACAGCTCATCAACGTGGGTAAAGGTGTTTTCCAAACCTCACCTACCGGCATGCAAGGTATACCCGGAAGATATTATCATATTACAATCACGCTAAACGATGGCCGTAACTATGCCTCAGAACCAGAGCTCTTAAAAGCCTCTCCCCCCATTGCAAAGATTACTTCAACTTATATCGCCACACCAGCAGACCTATCTTCCCGTGGTCACTTTAAAACATATGTTGAAACGGTTGATTCCGTTTCTCCGGGAGATTACTATCGTTGGACATGGATAAACTATCAATACAGGAGTTTTGATGATCTTGTTTGTGGGAGTGGAGCTTGTTATGGAATCCTTTTTTGTGAGCCTTGTTGGTTCATTTCACGATGTGAAAGCTGCATATCTATGCAATCTGACCGCTATCAAAATGGTCAAAAAATAAGTCAGTTTGTTTTGAATGTGCCGTACGATAGCAAAAAAAATTATTGGCTTGAAGTAAGTCAGTTTTTAATTACTGAGAAGGCTTATCTGTTTTGGCAAAACTTAAATGCTCAGGTTAACCTGAAAGGAGGAGTGTTTGATTCACCACCAGCAGCGGTGCCGGGTAACATTAAAAATGTACAAGACAGCAATGAGCAGGTTTTGGGTTTTTTTAGTGCAGCAGGGTTATCAAAAAAAATGATTTATGTGGCACGTGACTATATTCCCTTGGCCCCCATAAATAACCTTTTATATGTTCATTTTGCTGATTACTGTAAAGAGTGCCCTCAAGATTATTTTTTTACCCCGCAGAGGCCCGAGAATTGGGATGACTCTTTGAATAAGGATTGTTTAAATTGTCCTGGTTAATTTGATAATATCAACTTCATGGTAATTTATCGATAAAGTTTTTAAACCTTCTTAGCAAAAAATAAACTGTGCTGCGAACGTTACTCTTAGTTGGATCAATTTTTATTGCCGTTTGCGCAAGCGGGCAAAAAGTTAAGCTTACAGGCAAAGTCGTTAATGATAAGGGTAACCCAATTATTGGGGCCAATCTCTTTTTTGAAGAAAATGGATACGGCACCACATCTGATTCGCTAGGTAGTTATGTTATCGAGCTAGCTCCTGGAAGCTATGGTATTGTAGTTTCACATATCAGCTATTTTACCAAGCGACAACGCGTAATTTTGAGGGAACCATTGTTTCTGGATTTTCAGCTGAATGAGAAGGTTCAGGAACTTGAAGAAGTAGAAGTGAGAGATCGCGCTCCAGATCATAATGTGAATAGCCTGGAAGTTGGCGTCAGCAATTTTGCTATTAAGGAAATAAAAAAAATGCCGGCTTTTATGGGTGAAGTAGATGTGATGAAAAGCCTCATGTTTTTACCCGGGGTTACCACCGTGGGTGAGGGTAGTTCAAATATCAATGTGCGAGGGGGCAATTCCGATCAAAATCTGATTTTGATAGAAGGCACACCTATTTTCAATCCTTCACATCTAATGGGATTGCTTTCGGTTTTCAATCCAGATGCAACCAGTGGCGTAACACTCTACCGTGGAAATGTACCTGCTACTTTTGGTGGCAGAGCTTCCTCAGTACTGGACATTGGTGTACGCAAACCCGATGTTTCAAAAATGCATATAGAAGGTGGCATAGGCCTTGTGGCTAACCGCCTGTTGTTAGAAACTCCAATCCATAAAAATAAAGGATCATTGCTATTTGCTTCCCGGATTTCTTTTCCGGATTATCTGTTCAAAATTTCTGGGGTCAGTTCCATTCAATCTACTGTTGCTAACTTTTATGACTTTACAGTGCGAGGAGATTACAACCTTAATCGAAAAAACAGGCTCACAGTGTTTGGATATCTTTCAAGTGATAAATTCAAACCAGCGGGAGATTCCATTTCATCCAATCTGCTTGGAGGGGATATTGCTTTTCAGTGGCAGACAAAAAATATAAAGGCAGAGTGGAACCATGCGTTTTCAGAAAGATTCTCTGTAAGCACATCGGGCGTACTAGCGAATTATAGTACCACCATCAGTAGTCAAACTCCAATCGTAAATGCATTTTCTCTTCGATCTGATTTGATGCAAATCAACGCAAAGTCAATATTTGCTTTTGAAACGCCTACTCATAAAGTGAAAGCGGGGTTCGAAGGTATTCATTACACGATTCGACCGGGCAACCTCCTCCCCAATTCAGATTCATCAAGCGTTAAATCGCTTACCTTGAACACTGAACAATCGTATGAACTTGCAGGCTTTTTTTCAGATGAGCTTCAAATCAATAAATGGATTAGTGTGATGTATGGCATTCGGTATTCACAATTTTACAACATGGGGCCAGCTTCCGTGTATTCCTATAATTCGACACAACCCAGATCCATAGATTCGATCACGGATACAACCAGGGTTGGAGAAGGGAAAGTTGTTAAGTCTTATGGGGGTTGGGAGCCACGAGGGTCACTAAATTTTAAGATAAGCAAAACGTCATCCATAAAAATCGGATATAGTAGGTTGCGCCAAT
The DNA here is from genome assembly GCA_964571345.1 of uncultured Ohtaekwangia sp. GTDB lineage: Bacteria > Bacteroidota > Bacteroidia > Cytophagales > Cyclobacteriaceae > ELB16-189. The sequence continues at coordinate 4,026 of CAZNCO010000042.1, read as the reverse complement.
ACATTCAACGCATTACAAACACAACTTCAGTTTTGCCGACTGACCGCTGGCAAACATCCAATACTTATATTCGACCAACTGTTTCCGATCAAATCTCAGCAGGATACTTTCGAAATTTTAGAAACAACAAATGGGAGAGTTCCATTGAGTTTTACATGAAGAATATTACGGATGTGACGGACTATCGGGATGGCGCAAACCTTTTGCTAAATCAAGCTACCGAGACTGCTTTACTACAAGGACAAGGACGGGCTCGCGGAATTGAATTCCAGATAAAGAAAAACAGCGGACGCTTAACAGGCTGGCTTAATTATACCTATTCGCAGACAGAAATTCTGATTAATGGACAAACACCAACGGAACGAATTAACAATGGCAACTGGTATCCCGCGAATTACAATAAGCCAAATATTCTCAATCTCTCAACCTCTTATTCGCTCACCAAGAGAACTTTACTGTCAATGAATTTTACCTATAGCTCCGGAAGGCCGGTAACATTTCCTACCAATCAATATTATATCGGAAACATACAAGTTCCCAACTACACCACACGCAACCAAAATAACATTCCTGATTATCACCGTCTTGACGTATCGCTCACCGTAGAACCCAATCCAGAGAAGAAATCGAAAGTCAAGTGCACATGGATATTTTCAATTTACAATGTTTATGCGCGTAAAAATGCGTTTTCGGTTTTTACCCGAACATCGAGCCTGATTGATACTTACCAACTTTCAATCTTCGGTACAATTTTCCCATCTATCACCTGCAATTTTAAAATTTTATAACAAAGGAAATTAATCTGTTACTTCGCCCGCTCATACTGTAGCGGCCACTGAATATCTTCTCCTAATTTTTTTGCTGCATGCAAAGGAAAATAAGGATCGCGCAGAAACTCACGTGCCATTAAAATTAAATCTGCTTTTCCGGAGCTAAGAATTTCTTCTGCTTGCTCGGCATCATTGATGAGACCAACAGCACCAGTAAGTATGTTTGCTTCTTTGCGGATACGCTCGGCAAAGGGAACCTGGTAGCCAGGCCCAAGAGAAATTTTTTGATGGCGCACAGCACCACCGGAAGAAGTGTCGATAACATCCACATCTTTCTCCTTCAAAATTTTTGCAAGCTTCACCGAGTCATCAATTGTCCATCCGCCTTCTGCCCAATCCGAAGCAGAGATGCGCACAAAGAGTGGTTTATCATTCTGCCACGCTTGCTTCACACTTTCAACCACCTCAATCAATAGACGAATACGATTTTCAAATGAACCACCATATTGGTCAGTTCGTTGGTTGGTGAGTGGCGAAAAGAATTCATGGATAAGATAACCATGGGCTGCGTGAATCTCAATCACATCGTAGCCAACTTTTGCAGAGCGTATGGCTGCACTTTTAAAATCGGAGATTATTTTTTTGATGTCCTCGTGTGTCAATTCGTGAGGAGCTACGGTTCCTTCCGCAAATGGAATCGCGGAGGGCGCTACATTTTGCCAACCTCCTTCATGTGCCGTTAATAACTTTCCACCTTTCCATGGAGAAGCGTGACTCGCTTTGCGGCCCGCATGTGCCAATTGAATTCCAAACAGACTTCCTTGTGCATGCACAAAAGTCGCGATGTTTTTCAGGTTGCCGATGTGATCCTCCAGCCAGATGCCAAGATCATCAGGTGTGATGCGGCCTTCTGGTGAAACAGCCGTAGCTTCTTGTATGATCAAACTTGCACCACCCACCGCGCGACTTCCTAGATGCACCAAATGCCAATCGTTTGCAAAACCATCGATGGCTGAATACTGGCACATGGGCGAAACGACAATTCTGTTTTTGAAAGTAACTGATTTAATCGTTAGTGGCGAGAAGAGTATCGACATAGTAACAAAAATTATTTCAACACAACAGAGCGAACCTAGCGAAGGTTCTCGATGATTTGAAAATAGTTGTTAAAAAATTATGAGGGATTAGCAACGATTGCTTCAGCTTCCATCTCAACCAAATACTCTTCACCGATTAATTCTGCTTTCACCATCGTGTTGGCAGGCTGAATGTTTTTGAATCGTTGGCCATGAACACGCGCAATGGGTTCCCAATCACTGAGGTTCTTGATATAAATTCTTGTGCGAACTACTTCTTCCAACGTTCCGCCCAACGATTGAATAGCTCCTTCAATTTTGTCGATCACAAAATGCATTTGTGCTGCCGGATCTTTTCCACCAATTAACTTTAATCCGTGTGTAGCTGTTGTGCCAGAAACTAAAATCCGGTTTCCTTTTCTTACTGCGCGACTGAAGCCGGCAACATCTTCCCACATCGTGCCGCTCAATGCTTTGGTGCGGCCATCGCTGCCTTCAATTGTTGGATAAGGTGAAGGCATCGTTTCAATGTGATGACTTAAATCTCCCGATGCTGTTAGGAACGGAGGCTTGCGATATTCATCGCCACAATCGCCAGGAATTGGGTGCAACTCGCGCAAAGCATTTTTGATTTTGTTTTTACTCTCCTCATCCAACGTAAGCGAAAGCAGTTGTTTGTTTTCGCGAATGTGCTCGCTCTTGCCAAGTCGTACGCCAATGATCACACCACCTACTGCAGGCTGTTCCAAAATAAAGCGGCTCGCGATGTTGGCGATAGACGTATTGTTATTTTTACTTACCTCGTGCAGCACCTCAAGAACGTGTTGAAACTTTACCCATCCTCCGGCAGCGTTGATGAACCGTTTGTATTTCATCTGCGACCAGGTGAGTGACTCATCGATGACAGGTTCAGGTTTATTCAACCATTGTTCCGTAAGGAATCCTCCGGCCACTGTTCCGAAGGCGAGTAACTTCACATCATGTTTCAGGCAAACTTCTGTCATGTGATGTGAAGCGCGCTGATCAAGCAAGGAATAACAAACCTGGTTGGAAACAATTTTAATCCCACTGGTTACCACAATGTTCAAATGAGCGGAGTCAAAATTAGTAAGCCCCAGATGCGCGATGAGTCCTTCTTCTTTCAATTCCTGTAGCCAGTATAAACAATCCAGCCATGTGGGATCAGCATAGTTCCACGCGTGAAATTGCATGAGGTCAATTTGCTCGAGTTGCAAACGAGACAATGATTTTTGAACCGCAGCGCGCACTTGTTCTTTTGTTACGGCACCAGGGGAAGGCACCCATTTGGTAAACAACTGAGCCTTGCCATATTTTTTTTGAAACACGCCTGCAATTATTTCCGCGGAGCCGTAATGATCCGCCATGTCGAATGTGGTGAGGCATGCATCAAAATACCCTTTCATGGAAAGAGCTGCTTCGTTGGGATCAAGTACGTTTCCGTCACGCTCGAGATCGGCTACTTGCCAAAGACCGGTGAGCACGCGCGAGATTGAAAAACCGGGAGCAAGTTCAATAGTATGAGAAGAGTTATTCATGTTTAGTCTACTGGTAAATTTGAAAATAGTTTATCCGTATTTACTCCTGAGTTTTTTAATCTTCTCCAGTTATAAGAGAAAATCACAGTAGCGATCATCATTACTATAATCCAAACTGGAGTAGAGTGAAAATACCACGCATCAACAGACGCAGAAAGATCTTTTAAAATATGAATGATCAGAAAACTGAACAACCAAAGTGCGCCAGCGCCCGCCAGTATTCGCTGAAGTAAGCGTGACTTGAATACTGAAATATTTTTGGCGATCGAAGGATTGGTTCGCGGAAGCAATAATACGGACACACACATGAGCAGGTAATTCACTAACATGGAAGTGACCATGATGTCAATGCCGAGAAAAAAATCTCCAGCAAAATGACTTCCCAAGATTCCGATTGAGGCCATCAATCCACTTACTAAGATTGCAACGTGTGGTGTATGATACGATGTATGGATAGTCGTAACTATGTGTGACAACATGCCCGCTTCCGCCCAGGAGAACCTCAATCGTGATACGGCTAAAATCATCGCGGGCAAATCATTCAGCAAGCATACACACGCTCCTGCAAAGATCAAAAACGAAAAGCAAGATTGCGGGTGTCGCGCGGACGATTGAGATTGCCCT
>CAZNCO010000041.1:0-14032 GCA_964571345.1 uncultured Ohtaekwangia sp. | reverse complement strand
TTACAGAGCTGGCTTTCATGCCTTCTTTTACATTGCCTGAAAAATCAATCACACGCTCTTTTACGCGCTCGTTATAAATCTTCTGGATATCATCGCCCTCTTTCAATTCCATCACGGTGGCGAGAATGTTTTGCTTGCGTTCCAGCTCAATGTTTGCCTGTTGTTTTTCTTTCAGGCTCTCGGAAGCAAAGGCGAGCGCTCCACCACACACGATGGTGATAGCCGCTGCGTATAAAACGATATAAAGGTTAGACTGTCGCACGTTGTAATCTCCGTTTTTTGTTTGCGTTTACTACAAAATAATCAATGAGTGGGGCAAATACGTTCATCAACAAAATGGCCAGCATAATTCCTTCGGGGTATGCCGGGTTGAACACGCGTACCATCACCGTAAAAATACCGATTAAAAATCCGTAAATCCATTTTCCGGTCTCTGTTTGTGCGGCCGTTACCGGATCAGTTGCCATAAACACAGCGCCAAAAGCAAGCCCACCGATTACCAGGTGATATTCTGCCGGCATTTGCATGAAAGCGTTGCCACCTAAAAGATTTAATAAAAGGCCCATGCCGTAGGCGCCCGCAAATACGCTGAACATAATTTTCCAGCTTCCTACACCCGTGATGATCAGGATAGCTGCGCCAATCAAACACATCAATGTTGAGGTTTCACCGATGCAACCGGGCATCACGCCAAGGAATAAATTTTTGAAGCTGTAAACACTCTCATTCCAACCCGCACCAAAAGAACTCAATTGCGAAACCACGTTCGTGCCGCTGGTTGCTGATTCGGCAGCGATAGCAAGAGGTGTTGCACCGGAATAACCTTCTACTGTTTTTGCCCCTTCACCAAGATAAGTCCATACGGAACCTGAAATATTGGTAGGGTATGCAAAGTATAAGAATGCACGTGCCGTAAGGGCTACGTTCAGCACGTTCATGCCCGTGCCACCAAAGGCTTCTTTGCCAATGATCACCGCAAAGGCTGTTGCAATAGCTACTTGCCATAGCGGAATATCCGGAGGCATTACCAATGGTATCAACATACCCGTTACCAGGAAGCCTTCATTTACCGGGTGCTTGCGCAGAATGGAGAATACAAACTCAATACCCAATCCCACACCATATGAAACAATGGTGATAGGCAGCACTTGCACAATACCTACCCAACATTTCTCACCTAGCGTTGCGGCCTGACCAATGGCCAGAAAATGCTGATGGCCCACATTCCATATCCCGAAAACAAAACATGGCAGCATGGCGATGATCACCGTCATCATTAGTCGCTTCAAATCTACCGCATCGCGGATGTGCGCACCTTTTGAATCAGTTGTCGTATCTGGGGAAAACAGGAAAGTATCAATCGCTTCGTAGGCGTAATAGTACTTCTCCAGCTTGCCGCCTTTCTCAAAATTATGCTTGAGCTTATCGAGTTGGTTTCTTAAAAACTGCATGTTACCTGATTAACTGTATTGGATCAATTCAATTCCTTCGCGGATCATCTTCTGAACCGGATGCTTGCTTACGTCTACAAATTCGCAAAGCGCAAGATCTTCTTCAATTACTTCGTATATACCCAGTGCTTCCATTTCATCTATATCCTGTGCGATGATAGACTTCAACAGGTGAGTGGGCAGAATATCCATGGGTGTAACTTTTTCAAATACACCGGTTTGTACAAATGCGCGATGCTCTCCGTTTGTGTTGGTTGTTAACTTTCTTTCCTTACCAGGTGATAAAAACGAGAGCAATCCGAAAGCACGATGTAAACTGAGTTTGTTCGAAGTAGGAAGAATCCATCCCAAGAATTCGTGCTTATCGCCTTCCGGCAACACGGTTACCTGCAAATCGAAGAAGCCGATGTGGCCATCTTTGCCGATCGCTGAACCTGTTAATACGTTACCACTCACTACACGCACATGGTCATTGGCAAGGTTTCCTTCCAGGAATTTCTTCACCGAGGCGCCCGCGTAAGTTTTTACATAGTGCGGTTCTTTCAACTCTGATCCCGTTAAGGCAATGATGCGTAAAGAATCATATACACCTTGTAAGAATAGCTTTCCGATTTCAATGACGCCCTGTGGATTGATCGTCCATACGATATCGCCCTTATTAATAGGATCAAGGTGGTGAATCTGCACGCCTACGCAGCCTACCGGATGCTGGCCTGAAAACTTATTTACCTCAGCACCTTTTACTTGTGAAAATACCGTAGGGATTTCGCTAGTAGCATGCGTGTTTACATGTACCGCTCCGCTGGTTAGTTTCTTTATAATGTCAACCCCGGCCTGGAAATATTGATCCTGCCCTTTGAATAATATACTGTAATCCGGAGCCAATGGGTGGGTATCAAAGGCAGAAATGTGAATGGCCTTTGGCTTGGCATTCGGATCAGCAATGATCCCGTAAGGACGTTGCACGAAGTTTGGCCACGCACCTGCTTTCAAGATATGACTCTTAATTTCGTCAGCGGAAGCGTTGGCGATGTCTGATACTGTGTACTTCCTGAAGTTTTCGTACTCTACCTTTTTGTCTGCCAGGATTTTGATCTCCAGCAGCTTCCGTTTCTCGCCTCGTTTTATTTCCACCACCTCACCACTTACGGGTGCGGTGAACACAATCTGTTCAAACTTTTTGTCGTGGAAGAGGGGAGATCCGGCCTTCACGGTATCACCTTCTTTAACTACCGGCTTTGGCATATAGATGCCGTTAAAATCAGTAGGTTTGATCACAAAGGTGTCGGGAGTGACGGTATCTGAAATTTTGGGTGCGGCTTTACCTGCAAGATTGATGGTGAAACCTTTTTTTAGTTGAATGAATTTGCCCATGGCGGATGGCAATAGAATTGATATTGAGCAAAATTAGTAATTATATCTGTCCAACAAAGTGCCGCTTAAAGAACTTGTAAAAAAGTGTAAGCATCCGCGAGGCACGCTGTTGCTCAGGCAAGTATGATGTAAGAAAATGCCTATGAATGTGCCATTACTTTAGGCACCGGTATCATTCGCGTGAGTGCCATGCGAATCACTTCGTCCACCTGTTCATCAATGGTGATGTGCGTAGTATCTAGCGTAAGTGCATCTGCTGCCTGAATCAACGGGCTTTCTTGCCGGGTACTATCAATCCGGTCGCGGTTCGTAAGGTTTTCCAATACATCGTCAAGGTCCACCAGGTCGCCTTTGTTAAGCAATTCTGTTTGTCTGCGCTGTGCCCGTACATAAATATTTGCCGTCAGGAATAATTTCAACTCTGCATCGGGAAACACAACCGAGCCGATATCACGACCATCCATCACAATGCCTTTGTGTTTGCCCATTTTGCGCTGGTGCGCCACCATGGCCTGACGCACTTCTTTCAAGGTGCTCACCTGGCTTACGTTTTCGGCTATGCGCATGTGGCGAATGGGCTTCTCTACGTTGATGCCGTTGAGAAATATTTCGCTGATGCCCTTCTTATTAAAATGAAATGAGATTTGAATGTCGTTGAGGGCCTGGCTCACTTCGCGCTGATTCGTGAGCGATACATGCTTATCCAGGAAGGCCAATGTCACCGCGCGGTACATGGCACCTGAGTCGATATAATGGTAGCCGAGAATGGAGGCCACCGCCTTGGCTGTGGTGCTTTTGCCGCAAGCCGAAAATCCATCAATGGCAATGATAATTTTGTTCATATCAGCAATCCTTCAAAGGACAGGGTAAAGGTTTGTTTGGATTGGGCTTCTTATACTTGGGTTGATATCCGGTTTTGTGTGATGAAGCACAGGATACCGCGATCAACGCGCAAAGCACCAATAACGAAAATCTATGTTTGAAATAAAAAGACATGTACCCGCTCACTTTTTACCTTCAATTTAGTCAATCAACGCCCAAATTTGAAAATAATTACCGACAAGTTGCTACGTACTTGTGTTTTCGCGCCTATCTTCAAACTACTTTTTTACGGAACCACCTAATCGCCAACCTCATGCACAATTGGAGAATTAAATTTTCCCTGTTTCTGAATTATTTTGTTTTTGCCATTCTGCTCAATAGTGTCGGCACGGTGATCCTGCAGGTGCAACAAAACTATGGCGTGTCAGAATCTTCCGCCAGCATCCTGGAGGCATTTAAGGATCTGAGCATTGCGGCCGTTTCTTTTTTGGTGGCTTCCTACATCGTGCGCATCGGTTATAAGCGCGCCATGTTATTTGCGCTGGGCTTCATCACCCTGGTATGCCTGCTCATGCCCTCCATGGGAAGCTTCCCTATGACCAAGCTTTTGTTTGCGGCTACGGGCACCTGCTTTGCGCTGATCAAAGTTTCGGTGTATGCCACCATCGGCATTGTAACTACCGACAAAAAAGAACATGCCAGCTTCATGAACTTCATTGAATCGTTTTTCATGATCGGCATCCTTACGGGATATTTTATTTTCGGTGCGTTTGTGGATGATAACAATAAGGCCTCTACCGCATGGCTCAATGTTTATTATTTGCTTGCCGGTATTTCCGCGGCAGCGTTTGTATTGCTATTAAGTTCAACACTCGATGAATCCTCTGTTCAGGAAACTGAGCAGAAAACTTTTGCCGAAGACTTTACCGAAATGGTGAAGCTGATCATTGTGCCACTGGTGCTGGTGTTTATCGTAAGTGCATTCACGTATGTGCTGATTGAGCAAAGCATCATGAGTTGGTTGCCAACGTTTAATAGCAAAGTATTGAACCTGCCTACTTCGCTCAGTATTCAAATGGCGAGCATCCTTGCAGCCTCCACTGCTGTGGGAAGATTTGCTGCCGGAGTAGTGCTGCGAAAGATTCATTGGGATTTTGTGTTGCTGTGATGCTTGCTTGCTGCGGCTGCGCTGGTGTTCGTGGCAATTCCCTTGGCGCAGGCAGCAACAGGAAAAGTGGTGACGGGCTGGAGCGATGTGCCTCTCGGAGCGTTTGTATTTCCGCTGATCGGTTTTTTTCTCGCGCCCATTTACCCCGCCATCAACTCCGTTATTTTAAGTTCGCTGCCCGCGAAGAAGCACGGCCCTATGTCAGGATTGATTGTGATCTTCTCTGCCTTGGGCGGCACAACAGGTTCTATTATCACCGGCCACATCTTCGGAGCGTATGGAGGAGAGTCAGCATTTTATTTTTCGCTGCTGCCGATTGGCGTTCTGCTGATCACCCTTACTTTATTTAATCGCCTTCAGAAGAAGTCGGAGGCGAAAATTGAATTCACTTCTGCGAGTCATTGATTATGAGTTTACAAATACACGAGATGGGAGATTTGTTTGCACAAGTGCAGATGCAAAACGTTTTCCCCGATGGAAAAACATTTCCCGATTGCCTGCCCAAAGTGGATCCCGAAAGGATCATCCAGGCCTACCAGCAGGAAGCCGCACAGCCGGGGTTTGATTTAAAGAAGTTTGTTCATACGTATTTTGATGAACCGGTTTCAAAGTCGATTGAATACAAAACCAATCCGGATAAAACCGCTGCGCAGCATATTAATGAATTGTGGAGTGTGCTCATGCGCAAGCCCGACCAGGAAAAGAGTTCGCTGATTCCGTTACCCTTTCCATACATCGTGCCGGGTGGCCGCTTTCGCGAAATTTATTATTGGGACAGCTACTTCACCATGCTCGGTCTGCGTGTTTCAGGAAGAACAGATCTGATCAAAAACATGATCGATAACTTTTCGTATCTGATCAGCACGGTAGGTTTTATCCCCAATGGCAACCGTAGTTATTTTACTTCACGCTCGCAGCCACCTTTCTTTTCGCTGATGGTAAAGTTGCTGAGTGAGATAGAAGGGGAGGAGGTTTTGTTGAAGTACCTGCCTTCTCTTGAAAAAGAACATTCGTTTTGGATGCAGGGTGCTGATGAATTAAAAGCCGAAGGTGATGCTATTCGCAGAGTGGTAAAACTGTTTGATGGAAGTATTTTGAATCGCTACTGGGATGACAGCGATTCCCCGCGGCCAGAATCATATAAGGAAGATGTAGAATTGAGTCATCGCTCGAAAGAAAAACCCGGGGTGCTCTTCCGGCACTTGCGCGCAGCGGCAGAGTCTGGTTGGGATTTTAGCAGCCGATGGTTTAAAGATGCTCATGACTTTGGAACGATACACACCACCGAAATTATTCCGGTTGATCTGAACTGCCTGCTCGTGCACCTGGAGCAAGTGCTGGCGCAAACCTATGAACTCAAAGGCGACAACACCAAAGCCGCTCATTACAACGAATTGGCAGTGGCACGCAAAGCAGCCATCCTTCGCAATTGCGCCAACGAGCAGCACACGTTTTTCTTCGATTATGATTTTGTGAACAAGCAACAGAAAGAACACTTCACATTGGCAGGCATGTTTCCGCTTTTTTTTAAAATCGCTTCTGAAAAGCAAGCACAGGGTACAGCGAATGTTATAGCAGAAAAATTTATGAAGTCAGGCGGAGTGACTACTACGCTGGTTAAAAACGGGCAGCAGTGGGATGCACCCAACGGCTGGGCACCGCTGCAATGGATCACCTATGTGGGCCTGAAGAATTATAGTCATCACACACTGGCAGATCAATTGCGCACCGCATGGCTACGTACCAACGACATCGTTTTTAAAAAGACCGGCAAGATGACCGAGAAGTACGATGTATGGAACAACGATGCCGAAGCCAGCGGAGGTGAATATCCCAATCAGGATGGCTTTGGCTGGACGAATGGAGTTTATCTGGCGATGTTCTTATCTTCGGCAGATGATTTGCCAAAATAAAAGATCAATCAAGGCTTATTCTGCTCAATTTATTTCTTTCTTAGTTCTGCTAAGCTGCTCAATAGAAAGCCGACAAGTTAAATATCAAGAACTATCTCGCGATGCAATGTACATGTGGAATGAGAAGGGGTTAGTTGTTATCATTGATGCCTCCAAGAAAAACTCTGCTCTATCGATTTATAAAATCGAGGCAAGTTTGGATACTGCCAATGGGCTTGTTTTGTTGAAAGCATACCAAGCGGCTGGAAAAGAATTCAAGACGGAGTTCCAGGTTAATCTTCCCTTTATCCCTCGCCATTTAGAAAATTATCATGCAGTATGGGTTAATCCAGATGGAGAGCACTATGAAATGATTAGGATTCGAAATTTAGATTATAAGGATTGTAAACCATATTTTGAATTTGACAGGATTGAATACTATAATCTTGAAATGACTGACTCAGCAATCAATGAGATGTCTTCGGAAAATCAAAAATCTACGAAACCTGAAAGAGAATTTTATTCTTTCCTCACTGATCTTGAACAAGACTCACTTTCTGATACTCTGAGCCTGTCAAACTTAGAAGGAAGGGGTTTTAATAAAAAGGAATTGAAGCCTGAAAAATTTGATTCCATAAACAAAGTCTTTTGTGAAATAAGCGCGATTTATGAAGGGAGTATTCGCATGTGTATTCCATACTACAGGGACATCTTAATATTTAAAAAATCTAATACGATCATCGGCTATGCCAAAATATGCTTTGCATGTGAAATGAGAATGATTGTTGGTTCTGACCGCAGCGATAGCTCCCTGGCTTTTGATAAAGATTTTGTTGCGCTGGCAAAAGTTTTGGATTTACAGATTAAAGAAAAACTTAAACCTTAATTGACAAGACCAAACTAGCAAGTTGGAATGCTCGCGTCAGTCTCTTTCGTTAGACACAAGAGTTTGATAAGCCGGTTTGGACTCTACCAAGCCTATTAAGAAATAACGATAAACCAATCAACGCTTGAAGTCACAAACACCACACAAGTCATTAAGCTTAGCTGTACTCTTATTCCTATTGCTGCTCGGTGCGGGGATTTGGTCGATTAACATCATTGTTCAAAGCAGTTTTCCCGGCACCAATCTCATTCCACTTCTTGTTCGTGCTGTTGCATTGTCAGGCCTGGCACTGCTTGCCTATTATTTCAATATCACTTTTGCCCGGAAGAATGGATTGCGTAAACAGATACTGGAATGTAAACCGCTACCCGTTAAACCCTTTTTGATCGGCATTATTCTTGGATTTCTATTGATCGCTGCAATCTGGTCAATCATCTTTCTGATCTATCCATTTGAAATAGTAATGAACACTGAAAGCAATACTAGCGTGGTGGCCGACCTCATTGCTTTTGCCACCGGCAACACGCTTGAAGAACTTTTGTTCAGAGGCTTTTTATTACTGGCGTCCATCAAGCTCGTTGGCAAGTGGGGTGCAGCTCTCCTCGTATCGTTATTGTTCGGACTCTTTCATTTGCCCGGCATCGGATTCACTGCTGCAGGGTTGAGTATGGTGCTCACCACTTTTACCATGTCATTGTTATTGATTGCAGTCATTCAGTACACCGGATCGATTTGGGCTGCCGTAACCCTGCACATCACCGGAAACCTGCTCCTGCATACCGTTGGTTTTGACGGAATGAACAACGCACTATTTTAAATCCGATTCCCCACACCCATCGCTGCGCACACCGTTACCTTGATTTACGAAGGTGTAGTGATCACGTTGGCATTGATACTGTTTCTAAAAAGCGGCAAGCAGTTTATTTTTTCGTAAGACAATTTTTAATGAGATTTTTACTCATGCATATGCCCGGATGCATGTAGTGGTCGTGTTTCGTTCGGGTAAGGTTGCTGAGTAATCCGTTCATTTGCCGTCTATTTGCCGTTGATTACTCGTCTTTTGAGTGAAGTTTGTTGGAAAACCGGGGGTTAGATTTTTTCCCGCGCGAATGAAGTCCGAAGATAAGGAAATTAACGCAGTGCGTGCAACGTTTGTTACGCGTATTTCACGTCTGACCTTTCATCAATTTGTGAATTGTACTCTAGCCGTTGCCTTTGCACAAGGTTACCACACCCGCGCATAACCTTTGACTGTTTAAAATTAATTTGTGTTACGCGCGGGGCTGCAATTGATACACAATACCACGGGTTTAAACCCGTGGCTACAAAATGTTGCATCCCTACGGGATTTGAATGCCCCTGCTCTTGCCGTGTGTTTCTTTGTCAATAAGATTAGCCATTTTAGATGTAGTGTTCATCGGCCTGACACAGAATTCGAATTGAATTTCCAAGCTCCGTAGGAGCGAAACATTTTGTAGTCCCGACCTTTAGGTCGGGGGTTATGAATGCGGAAATAGAATGTGTCGTCTGTGTAAGATCAATGAAATTCAAAATCTACACGACACGAAATACATAAGCTTTTGCACAAGGTTATCACACCCGCGCATGACCAGCGACTGCTAAAACTATTCTGTGCTGGCGCGGCCCTGCAATTAATACACTATACCACGGGTTTAAACCCGTGGCTACAAAATGTTGCATCCCTACGGGATTTGAATGCCCGCGCTCTTATGGTGTATTCCTCATCAACGAGATGGCAATCTCGGTCTGAAACGTTTATAGACCCCGCACAGAATTCAAATTGAATAAAGCTCCGTAGGAGCGAAACCTTTTGTAGCCCCGACCTTCAGGTCGGGGTTATGAGGACGAAAATAAAAGTGTCGTCTGCGCAAGGTCAATAAAATTCAAAACTCACACGACACGAGATTGCTTAAGGTGCCACACGCGTGCATGATCTGCGTTTGTGTAAAAATTATTTTGTGAATGAAACCTGTCATGAGCCGGTCCCCTTCAGTCATATAAAAGAATTCTTGGGAACTTCGATAAGTATCGTTTGCAAATTGATTTTTTTGATTTATTCATTCACGGCTGTAATTATTTCAATGCTAAATATTTGTTAATACGAGTGTGGTTTGATCAAACATTTGAACTAAATGGATTGTTAATGGATTATGCTACTCGCTACTCAGTAGCTGTAAAAAAATAAAATCCAAAAAACGTATATTCAAAATGAAAGAAGGTAAACTTTTTAGTTCGTACACGCTAGGTCAGCAAACTCTTAAAAACAGAATTGTTATGGCCCCCATGACACGCAGCCGCGCCATTAACAATGTTCCGAACAGTCTGATGGCAGAATTTTATTCACAACGCGCTTCAGCAGGGCTGCTCATTACGGAAGGCACCTCACCATCTCCCAACGGGCTTGGCTATGCGCGCATTCCAGGTATCTTCAATGCCGAGCAGGTAAACGGTTGGAAGCTGGTTACCAAAGCAGTACACGATAAGGGAGGGAAAATTTTTATTCAACTCATGCACACCGGAAGAGTGGGGCACGAATTGAACTTACCAGCAGGCGCAAAAGTAATTGCTCCCTCTGCGGTGAAGGCTGCAGGCCAGATGTGGACCGACAGCCAGGGCATGAAAGATCATCCGGTACCTCATGCGCTAAGCGCTGAAGAACTTCAAGCCACCAAAGCGGAATATGTACAAGCCTCCAGGAATGCCATACAAGCCGGCTTTGATGGCGTAGAATTGCACGGTGCCAATGGATATTTGCTGGAACAATTTATTTCTCCCTTCTCAAATCAGCGCACCGATAACTATGGTGGCAGTATTGAAAACCGATCACGCTTTGTTTTGGAAGTGGCTCAGGAAGTAGCCAACGCCATTGGCAAAGATAAAACGGCCATTCGCTTATCTCCTTACGGAGTATTTAACGACATGCCCCATTATGACGAGGTGGATGCCACCTACACGTATCTGGCAGAGCAGTTAAATAAAATTGGCATTGCCTATATTCACCTGGTAGATCACAGCTCACAAGGCGCTCCGGAAGTGCCTGTAAAAATCAAACAGATGTTCCGCGAAAAATTTAAGAACACATTAATACTTTCAGGTGGATATACGGCTGACAGAGCAGAAGCAGATCTGGAAGCAGGGGCTGCCGACTTAATTGCTTTCGGGAAACCTTTCATCAGTAATCCGGATCTGGTAGAGCGTTTTAAAAATGAACAAGCCATCAATGATAAACTGGATTTCTCCACCTTCTATACTCCTGGCGAAAAGGGATACACGGATTATCCTGTGTTGATCGCACAGCATTGATTTTCTTGAAACAACACCTTTTTCTGAATTAAGGCAGTCATTGACTGCCTTAATTTTTAACAGTCAGGTACAATTAATACATCCCCCGTCTTTGTTAGATTTAATAACCAACAAGAGGATAGTCTCAAAATGATCAGATGATTATTTTATCTTTTACATGGGGATTAACAAGTGCATGATAAGTCGCCCTTCGACAGGCTCAGGGTGACAATGAAAGCATGATCATGAATAGAGAATCGATATTCGTTTATGTTTTGTAATTTGAGGGGTGAATGGGTGTAATACCCAAGGTGGTTGTGGTTGGTGAAGAATAAAAATAAAAACATTAACGGCAGTATTTTTGTCCCACTGCACTGGATCCGGAATAAAGCCTTTTCTTACAAGCCAAAAATTAAATGTGTAAATTCCATTTTTGTTGGTCATGAATTTCCACTCTTTTTTAGATAGCCTCATTCTCCTTGGCGCTTTGCAGGGATTCATCATTTCTTTTCTCCTATTTCGATCAAAAGAAAGTAGGGGGGGAAAGATTATTGCGTGGCTCCTGCTGATCATGGCGATGGCCTGTTTAAAGATCTATTTGAATAACATTGGCCTGACGTCATCACAAATCGGTTCGTTGATTGATGCATTCGTACCCTTCATGATCATTATGCCGGTAGGACCGTTGATTTACTTCTATTGCAAGAGTGAGCTAAGCCCGGAATTTAGAATTCAAAAGAAACATCGCGTTCATTTTTATCCGGCTGTCATTGATGTGTTTCATCATCTAAGCGCTTTGGTTTTTCTGTTCATCTTGCTTTTCGGGTGGGCCAACCTAAGACAAAATAATTTCGGTCGGTGGTTTGATACTTACAACGTCTATGCCGATGTGCCTCGATGGCTTTCTTTGACTATTTACTTGTACTTCTCGTTCAGGCTCGTAAACGCCAATTCTGAAAATCAAAATTCGAATAATGAACCCCGCACGTCCTGGCTTAAGGAAATGCTGTGGGTGTTTCTGGCGTTTGATATCCTCTGGCTCTGTTACCTGATTCCCTATGTAATTCCATCGCTCACTGATAAGATGCTGGGGTGGTTTGATTGGTACCCGATCTATCTTCCGTTGGTATTGGTCATCTATTGGTTGGGCATTCGCAGTTTGATGATTAACCGTCACGACATCTCTCTGATGCGTAAAAATGGCAAGCCGCTGCCGAAAGAGTCGATTGAAAAAATAATGCCGTTGCTTCAGAAGTCGATGGCGGAGGAAAAACTGTATCGCGATCCGGAACTGACGTTATTGAAATTGGCAATGCATCTGAATGTGCCTTCGAAATTAATCTCTGCAGCAATCAACCAACAATCGGGCAAGAGCTTTAATGAGTATGTCAACTATTTTCGGGTAGAAGAATTCAAATCGAAACTTCTCCAGATCGAGAATAAGAAATATACGATTACCGCCCTGGCCTTTGAATGTGGATTCAATTCACAGCCTACCTTTCAGAGGGCATTCAAAAATAGTGTAGGGCTGACCCCCACCGAATTTGCCGAGCGCCACAATACCGTGGCGTAAACCATTCAAAAAACGATTTGATTGCTATTCAAATCATGATTTGAATAGATTTTGGGAGTGAGGTTACGGTCATTTGCACTAAAAACAACATGACTCGATTGACACTCTTATTTGTGTTGGTAGCTATGCTCATAAAGTCCGCATTCTCGCAAAACAAGACAATTACTGACCTTGACCAATATGTTGGTCAATATGATGCAAGGATCGATACCAGTTCTCACTTTTTTATCAAAAAAGAGAAGTCCAAACTCATTTTTCAGATTATTGGCCAGGGGGAAGTACCGATGACCCAAATTGGCAAGGACAAATTCACTCCCAATCATGTCAGGCCCAAAGCGACCATTGAGTTTGTTAGAGATGAGGATGGGAAAATCAGGCAACTCAAATGGCTGCAGCCGCTTTCGCCCTCGGGTTTGGTGAGGGTTGCATCTCCTGCCATCGACAGCCTGGCTAACACATCCAATCATGAGTTTTCAAAATATGTGGGCAATTATCAACTCAATGTCAATCGATATGTAGGCGCGCAGGTGAGGATTGAAAGCAATCGCCTCTCCATTCAGTTTCGCGGTGAAGGGAAGATATTTCTTAAGCAACAGTCGGGCAATCATTTTGTGATAGAGGACGGTGACATGCGCATGCTATTCGACTTCATCCCAGGTGCAAATGGAAAAATGGATCGCATCGATTTTTCAAGAACAGGAAGCGTTATATTCGAGAAATCCCAGAAAAAATTTGAAGCAGTAGCAGAAATAATTTATGGATTTAAAAGACCTAATGGATTTACCCGTGCTGATACCTTGCGGGGGAAGTTATCTCCCCTTAGAAGGTGTTACGATATGTCATTTTATGATTTGAACGTAAGCGTCCATCCCGAATCAAAATCGGTAGATGGAACAAACGTAATTCGATTCAAAGTAGTCGAGGCTTTCGATCAGATGCAGGTTGACCTTTTTTCCAACATGCGGATTGAGAAAATCATGTTTCAGGATCAGCCGCTAGCCTTTACACGCGAACTCAATGCAGTGTTCATTCAGTTTCCAAAAAAGCTGGAAAGGGGATCAAAACATGAAATCTCAATTACCTATTCAGGCAAACCGCAGAAGCCAGATGGACCCAGTATAGCAGGGGGGATTTTCTGGCTACAGGACAAGGAGGGAAACTACTGGATTGAAACAGTAACACAAGGATCAGGCGCAAGCCTTTGGTGGCCATGCAAAGATCATCTTTCGGACAAGCCGGATAGCATGCGCATTCGAGTGACTGTTCCGAAAGGGATGACAGATATTTCAAACGGAGTA
Source organism: uncultured Ohtaekwangia sp. (assembly GCA_964571345.1). Lineage (GTDB taxonomy): Bacteria > Bacteroidota > Bacteroidia > Cytophagales > Cyclobacteriaceae > ELB16-189. The sequence goes on along the minus strand of CAZNCO010000041.1, from coordinate 265 downwards.
CTTCGAAGAAAATCGGAGTTACCTAATGGAGAGACACAATTTGAGTGGTATGTAAGTTACCCTATCAACACATATGGTGTAGCGATGAACATCGGCAGCTATATTCATCTTTCCGACCAATGGGTGCGCGATCATGACACTTTACAGCTCCACTATTATAGCAAACCTTATGATGTGGCTTTGGGAAAAGGGTTATTCAAAAAAGTAAAGCCAATGCTATCGGTGTTTGAGAAGCATTTTGGGAGGTATCCTTTTAGTCGTGATG
>CAZNCO010000040.1:0-14038 GCA_964571345.1 uncultured Ohtaekwangia sp. | reverse complement strand
GGACTAAGCCTGTTTAATCCACCATCTCTGTCAGGGATTCCATCAATAACAACCAGCGGCCCGCTATCACCAAGTGTATTCACTCCTCTGATTCGAATCGTTGACTGATCGTTTCCTGGTTCACCGCTACCTTGAGTAGCTGACACACCAGCCATGCGACCAGCAAGTGAGTTGGATAAATCAACAGATGGCGATTTAAGTAAATCAGCTCCTTGCACTGCTACTACGGAGCCCGTTACAGATTGCTTACTTTGCTCACCGTATCCAACCACTACCACTTCTTCCAAGGCCTTTGCATCAGCGGCCATTGATACATCAATCACAGAGCGACTTCCAACAACAACTTCTTGTGTCTGGTAGCCAATGAATGAAAAAACTAACGTTGATTTTTCATCGGTGACCGACACAACGTACTTTCCCTCCGCGTCACTGGTCGTTCCATTGGTAGTCCCTTTTTCAATAATATTCACACCCGGTAAACCGGCACCTGTTTCGTCTCGCACAACTCCTTCAACCCGGAAGAGAAATGAGACAGACGATATTAGCTTATTCTCTTCAGCGGAGCCGTTGCTTGATCCGTCAAAACTGGAATCCAAAGATTTCAAAACAATCTGGTTTCCAATGATCTTATAAGACGCAAATGGAGTAAGTAAGCTTTTAAGTACTTCCGAAAGCTTTGCATCTCGCAAATGCATCGTTATCTTTTTATCCAACGAGATCAATTTCGGACTGTACGTGAAGTTGACATCCGCCTGATCTTTAATCATCATTAGCACCCTCGACAGCTCAATGTTATCTACATCTATCGTGATTTTCCTGTCGAGAACCTTTTGACCAGAACCGTCCTTGGCATATGCCATCGCCAGCGTTAATGTGGCAATGAAAATTTGTAATACTGTTATCCGCATAAGTAATAACAATCTCCCTTGAAGGGGGGTTAGTTTCTTCATAAATTTGAGTTAAGTTTTGTTTTAAGACGACAAACTTAGATGCCTCTCAAACTTTTTGAGGGCATTTTATAGGTCGGCAGGTTGAGCACTGCCGGCCTTCTTTTTGAAGATACAGTTCAACTCATATTGGTTAGGGTTTTAGGGTTAGTTTAGGTTAAGGTTAGTTTAGTTTTTATAATCTCATCATCTGCACTTTCCTTTGATTTCAACTGCATCGCTTCCGATCTCATATTGTAGTCCAAGGGCGTTGCAAATAATTTCAATTCGCTGATAAAGATTTTCTTCGCTCAACTCCGTAGTGAGCGTACAATTGGCCAAATCGGTTGCGTTGTATTCAAAGCGAATTCCATAGTTGCTCTCCAGCTCATTAATAATTTCCGTCACAGGCGCATTCTCATATTTGAACTTTAAAGGCAACGAATTATTCACCGCCACCGGCTCCTCTACCAATTTCTTAGTTAACGTTTCGCTAGCCTGATCATAAACAACTTTCTGGTTTGGTTTCAAGATGAAACCTTGATTGATATCAGAGACATCACGCTTGGCACGGCTTTCTGTATAAACCATCACTTTGCCTGTCTTCACGCTTACCGCCACGGTTTTACTATTATTATTTTCCTCGATCAGGAAACTTGTTCCTAGAACTTTGGTGATTACATCACCTGTATAAACTACGAAGGGATGCGTAGCATCTTTCACCACATCAAAAAAAGCAATACCTTTTAAATAGACTTGCCGCTCACTTCCAAAAACTGAAGGGTAATGAATAACGCTCTTCGGATTTACTACTACTTTACTCCCATCCGGAAGGCACACCACTTGATCCTGATTGCTTTTGTTTTCAAATTCTATTAGTGATTTCTGGTGCGCATATAACTGAGATGGAGCGCTGCCAATATCTTCTTTCATGAAAAGAAGGCTACTCGCTATTAGAAAGGTTATCGATGCTGCAATTTTTGCCCAGCTAAACTCCAATTCCTCAGATGGCTCACGTAATGATTGCTGATGAATCTTCATCCAAAGATTCTGTCCTAGTGCAGAGACCTTTTCATCCGAGAGGTCATCAGGATTATTGGAATCTATCTTATCGAACCAGGCCTCCACTAATTCCTTTTCATCTTCTCCGGCTTTGCCTTCAAGATATCGGTTGAGTATTTGATCGAATTCTTTGGAGTCCATTTTTGCGCCTTTTTAGGGACATATGACCGGAATATGCCCTGCTCAAGGGAATAAGACGCTTAACTCACCCGTTTCCGCAAACGAATGCTTAAATTTTACTGGATTTTCTTCGCAAATGCCAAAATGGGCTAAAAACCTATGAAGGGGGCAACTGAAAAAAACAGGATAAAGTCTTTCAGGATGACTTTCAGGCTTCTGGTTGACTTTGTGAGATGATGCTCAATCGTTCTCCGCGGAATTTTAAGGTGATCCGAAATCTCTTCGATGGACATACCTTGAATTCGGTTCAGTTTAAAAACAAGCTGAGATTTTTGCGGCAATTGATTCATTGCCTTTTCAAGCGCCCCATGAAGGTCAACGTATTCAATGGACTCTTCTGTAAATCTTCCGTGTCCGGGGATAAACAGCTGATAGTACTTCCAGTAGTTTTCCCTCACAATTTTTGATCTGATTCCACTGATGATTCGCAGCTTAACAGCGGCCTTTAAATATTGCGAAAGGTCATTAATCATAAGTACTTTGTGTCCCTTCCAGAGATTAAAAAATATCTCTTGCACCAGTTCCTCCGCTTCGTTTTTCGATCTCAGTTTTGCGTAAGCCAACTTATAAAGTTGCAGCCAGTAGCGATTGAAGATTTCTTCAAAACACTTCGGCTTTCCGTTACGAAGACCAGCCAGTAATTCCTGCTCAGTATGGCTATTTAGCTCGTTCAAAGGTTTGTTTTAGGTAACAACGATGTACAAGTTTAATTTTTTTTTTTATAAATGGCAATTTTACACTTCTAATTGCCTTATTTCTGTTTGAATAAACCATAAGAAAACCGCCTCCCTTGTGGCGACTGTAGCTCTCTATTCTTTCAAATACCGATGATTATTAAATATTTCACCTAATCCGAGAAATTTCCATGGCACCACTTTTTTAACCCGGCTTGCTGAATAACCTTTTTCCTGTGAAGTGCTTTCTCAGCAATGTCTCACCTTTCGTTGCTACTCAGGTGGCCGAGCAACAACTAAAAGACCTGGCTAGAACTGAAGATCCCAAATGAAAATGCAACTAAGAATGAAGACAACAATTACTTTTTATTCTTCCATTTATTGTACTCCTTCACTACGTCCATAACATTCTCATAAGTGTAGGCTTTGGAATTTATTTTTTCAACCAGTTCCGGATAGTCGCTGAAATATTTTGGCGCATACGATTTAAAGGCAGTATTCTTATTGATCCCTCCGATCAAGGAAATCACTGTTGCCGCCTCTTCTCCTATTCTTTGACAATACCATATCCGATCGGAAGATATTATATTTCCATGCGTAGTAAAGCTACCTCCTTCCTTTACGCCATAAAATAAAGTGCAATACCCTCTCTCCCAAACACTGACCCAGTAGGGGGTTTTACCTGCCTTTTTTGTTAGTAAGCTGATGATATGAATTTGTTCCATCTCTACAGTATCCTTTTCAATATAAAAGGAGATCGTTTTTATCACCTCACTTTCAATCTTCTCCTTTTCATCCTTCTCTCCTTTTTTATAAATCACTTGGCGATCACCAGGATCAGGCATCGCGGCTAAACCCGTGATGACCTTACCGTCTTTAAATAGGATCTTAACGGGATAGTACGAAGGGCCAGCAAATGAAATATTTACAAAAGCTAACAACAGAATATAGACACCTAGAATGTTTTTTTTCATAACACTTTTTTGGATGTGATTTTTATCAAACTTAAAATCAATTATCAATAAACTACGTAATGAATTTAGTGGTTCGAAAATTAAAGTGCAAAACATCTACATGATTGAAGAGTCCGTGCAAAACAACTAAAAGGGCTTAGACCAACTGCAACTTAGGGTATTAATGCGTTATCTATGCATTTGATCAGAAAGTCAATTAATCAATTATATTTAAAGCGTCTTTTTCGAAATTAAAAGTTTGATGAAAAGTATTCCATCGCTGTTCGCCATTTGCCTGATGCTTAGCGTTCACTCCACTACAGCTCAATCCAAACAGGTAAAACAGGCACCTCAAAATAAGTGGATTGAAAAAGTTGAGTTTGATAAAAATGCGGCTCCGCCCTCCGGCCAGGAGTCATCGTTTTATTATCTTTTATTGGATGAACAAGAAAACATCTCCCTGCAAGAATCTTTTGTTCACTACGCGTATAAAATTTTAACCAACGAAGGGCTTCAACAGATGTCAGATCTGAATTTTGAATTTGATCCTTCGTATGAACAGCTTATCGTTCATGCTGTATCCATTCACCGGGATGGCGCAGTGATCAATCAACTGTCCCCCGTCATCCGCACGTTGCAGCGCGAGCAGAGCATGGATCGTTTTCTGTACGATGAAAGCTTAACTGCCGTTATCAATCTGAAAGATGTGAGAGTGGGCGATGTCATAGAATATTCCTTCACACGCAAAGGCTACAATCCAATCTACGATGGCTACTTCAGCAGAAAAATCAATTTCAACTTTGGTTTTGCCTATGAGAAATACACCAAACGTTTAATTGTACCCACCTCCTTCGAACTAACATTCAAATATTTAAACACCGCCATACAGCCCGAAATAAAAAAAGAACAAAACGGCACGACTTATAAATGGTTGGTAACACGAATGAATGCGCTTACCTATGACAACCACGAACCCGATTGGTATTACGCCAATCAGTCGGTGCTCATCTCCAATTTCAAAGACTGGGGCGAAGTAGCGCGATGGGCAGCAAAGCGGTACGAAATCAGCGAGCGCGAAAGGCAACTTGTTTTTAAAGAATTCACGCAGAAATTTAAAGGTAAAACAAAGGAAGAGTATACGCTGGAGGCCATTCGCTTTGTACAAGACGAAGTCCGCTACCTCGGTTTTGAATCCGGTCTGAACTCACACAAACCTCATCCTCCTATGCAGGTGTATGAACAACGGTTTGGTGATTGCAAGGACAAGTCGTTGCTACTTGCTACCATTTTGAACGCCAACGGTATTGAATCATTTCCCGTTTTATTGAATACCGTTTTCCGGTCAAAGCTTTCCGAGCAGCTCCCTTCTACGAATTCCTTTGATCATTGTATCGTTCAGATCAAATTAAATAATCATATCTTCTATGTTGATCCTACCGCCAGCAGCCAGGGCGGGCAATGGGATCGCATTCATTTTCCGGATTATGGCAAAGGCTTGGTTGTACGGTCAACGGAATCTGATCTTGTTGATTTTCCTAAGCCGGTAGGTTCTTCTACTACAGAGGTGCAAACCTTCGATGTCAGTTCTATTGGTGGCGAAGGAATGATGACGATGGAAACGACTTACACAGGCGCTGATGCCGACAATCAACGCTCCTATTTCGCCAACAATAACCTCGAAAGTATTCAAAAAAACTACCTCACTTACTATGGCAATGTTTATCCCGACATTCAAAAGTTTGAAACGATCACCACCGAAGATGACCGTACGAACAACATATTCAGGGTGAAAGAAAAGTATAAAATCCCAACTTTCTGGAAACCTTATAAAGAGGTAGAGGGAAAGATCTTCTGCGAATTCTATCCCCAAGCATTGGAGGGATATTTCAATGTCAATAAATCGGCACAACGAACCTCACCTTACCGGCTTTCTTACCCGATTGACTACACCAGTAAAATTTATATCAACCTGCCCGAAGAATGGACCGTGCAACCCGATCATGCTGCCATTGAAAGCGATTACTACAAGTATTCGTATGATGTTGACTACAAGAATAAATTCATATCGATTGTTACCCATTACACTACACTACAAGAATCTGTGCCTGTTAGTGATTTCTCAAATTTTGTCGCAGACCACGGAAAGATGATGACCAACCTGAGCTATTCGCTTTCGTACGACAAAAATATTGCTGAAAAGCAGTCGAATAAGCTACCCGGTATTATTTTAACTATTCTGTCCCTGGGCCTGGGCATCTGGCTTGTCATTAGATTATATGTTCGTTATAACCCGAAGCCCCATTATCCGCAAGCGTGGGCACTGCCTATTGGCGGATGGTTGATTTTGGTAGCCATTGGCTTAACAGTTACTCCTCTCAGACTCATTTATGATTTCATCACCAGCGATTACCTTCTCAGTGGCGAGGGATGGCTCTCGATGTGGTATGCACAAAACTATACCAACTTCTTCTTTCTCTTCCTGGAGCATATCTACAATGTTGTGTACTCGTTGTTCTCTGTTTTACTGGTGATTCTTTTTTATCAAAGGCGATCCTCTGTTCTTTTGTTGGTACCCATTTTTTATGGCGTGTCCTTTATAGTAACGATTCTTGACACAGCTCTTGTAGCTGAAATCAACCCATCCTCTGCAATAGACGAAAAAGAACTCTTCCGATCTTTTATTGCAGCCGCTATATGGATTCCCTACTTTTTAAAATCACAACGCGTGAAGAAAACCTTTGTGTTTGTAAACGGTGAGAACAGCAACACGATGTTGGAGCCACAACCCGTGTAGCAGGTATTTTCTGCTTTTGTGAATGAATTACCATCCCTCTAAAAAATTGCGATCTTACTGCATTCATTTTTCAATATGCCCGCTTCCAAAAATACCCTCAAACGCTACTACATCATCGACCGCTGCCTGTCCAGCAAAACTAAAAAGCATTGGGCTACCGCAGATCTGATAAAAAAAATTGAAGACAAGGATATCCGCATCAATGCACGCACGCTGCGGTACGACATAGAGGCGATGCGCTTTGATGAAGCCCTCGGCTACCACGCGCCCATCGCTTTCAGCAAAGCGCACAACGGCTATTACTATACCGATGAAAACTTTTCGATCAACGCACTAAACCTGGGCGAAGAACAATTGCAGGCGCTTGAATTTGTGGTGGATACTTTACACGAATACGAAGGGCTGAAGGTGATGCAAGACTTCCAGGCAATCATCAGCAAGATGGCCGGAGTGCTGTCGCAATTGGCAAAGCCGCAGCAAGTACAGCATATTGAATTTGAAAAAGCACCGTACTATAAAGGCCTGGAGCTGCGCGATCAACTGCTTGGCGCCATCCGCAAAAAAGAGGCGCTCGCCATCCACTACACTACCTTTGGCAGAAGCCATTCATACAAACACGTAGTGCACCCTTACCTGCTGAAGGAATATAAAAACCGTTGGTACCTGGTTGGCTTGCTGCAGAGCAAACGCCAACCCATCACGCTGGCACTCGACCGCATCAACAGCATTTCTGCCAGCGACATCGCCTTCCTCGAAAACACCTATTTCGACCTGAAGGAATATTTCAACAACTTCCTGGGCATCACGTGCACACAAGGCCCTTTGGAAGAGATCGAAATGCATGCCACCCCGGCACTGGCAGGCTATATCAAAACACAACACCTGCACCACAGCCAGCAGACGCTTCACGAAGATAAGAGCGGCCTGCGCTTTCGCATGCAGTTGATTGTGAACCACGAGCTGATATCACAGATACTTAGTTATGGCGGCATGCTCAAGGTGATCAAACCACTCAGTCTGCAACAGGAAGTAAAACAACGCCTCGTTGAAAATCTGAAGCATTATGATTGAGAATAGAGAGTAAAGAGTTATCAACTGCAAGCGCTTCGTGAGTGAGTGCTTTTCAAATTGTGGCATAAAACATCTCGCCCTACAGCGCCTTTTGTAACGGGATATTTTTTCAATGAACAATATTTCGCTCCCCTTGGACTTTAAAGCCTCGTAGAGGCGAGATATTGGTAAAAAAAGTTTGTGGGAGTAGCCAAGCATCCGTTGTCTAAGTGTTTTTTTTCATGATCATAGGTGTTTAAGTTTATGATCTGAATTTACTTAGTTCTTCTCCTTGATGTCAATCGCGGAAGTTCTGCAAAAACTACCGAAGGTTGTCCAACGTGAGTGCATATTGCGTTGCGGGGTTAGGAGCGCTTGTTAAATGGCCATCGGCCATGACAAGCGCGACCTGCTGCAAAACTGTCCCACGTGACTGAACTAAATTAAGAAACAAAAACTACAACGCAACACTAAACCCCCGCAATGAAATATGCACAATTGTTGGCAGCAGTTGGGCGTCCACTTTCATGTGTCAGTCGTGATTAATTTGTCGGCTGCCAGTTTTCATTATTTTCGATAACTCCACTGTCCAGTTTTCCTAAGTCCACATTAACGTCAGCGTCCATGTACTCCCCCATGTCAAACATTATAAACAATGAAAGAAGTAACAATTTATTCTCGTCATTATTTGCGATGATGTATCCCGAGTCGTTGTTCCAAAAGTGAACCTTTCCCTCGTTGTATTTCGCTACTTGTTTGTCGTTCTTGAACAGCGATTTTTTGTGTCCCCTGTGAAAGTAGAAGTCGTATCTGTCGTTATTGATGTTAAAAGTCCAATGTCCTTTATAGTAATTAACGGCCTTAACATTTATATGTATTTGCTCTCTATGAAGTTTTATTCCAAAGGTGGTTCTATTTAGTTCCCAAAACCAAGGTGAATTGGTGAGTAATACTGTCACCAGTTCATTGTCGTTAGTGTCAAATATTTTTGAAAATAGTCCGACTTTTCTTTTCCTGTCCCACAGACCTGTCAATGTCTCCACCTCACTGTCGTTCTCGTAAAATTTGTATTTATTTCCTTTTTGTCGAATGTAGAGTCGCATTTATTATTTGTCGTCATTTTTTAGTCGAGTCGTATGTGTCCACGGAGCAAGCCAATTGCTGCCAACGTCTGTGTTTATTGCGTGCTGGGATTTCAAAGCTGCGACTTGTCCCCGGCACAAAACGAAATTAAGAAAACAAGCTTTGAATCAACTGCCCACCCCAGCATGTAATAAACATTTTGTTGGCTGCTGTGGATTTATCTCACTCATTCTTTTTAAATTTTTCTTTGTCCACAGGTCTCATTTTACTGAACCCATCTTTGTTCAACGTCATTATTATAACTCCGTTTTGTCCACGAGGTCCATATTTATCTATTGCATCTTTTCCCTTCACGATTTCCATCGAATCAATCCAGTTTGGATTTACATAGACTAATAAGTTGGAATTCGAATCATTCTCCTCTATTGATATCCCCTTGCTGTCTGTGATTAATGTTTTGTCGTCTGCCTTTACAATGTACAATTGTGGGTTGATTGGCGGAGTTAAATCTTGTCCCGAAACATTTATCGAAGCTCCCAGAAGAATTAGTCCAAGGATAATAATTTGATTTTTCATACTGTTCATTGTTTAAGTGCTATTTATTTCATTTGTCCCAAAGCCATAGCAGCCAACAATTTGATATATGCAATATTGCATATATCGCTCTATTACTTGTTAATCTAAAAATTTCCGAAAAAAATTCAAAATGACTGATTGACCTGCTTTAATAACTGAAGCCACTTGTGCACAGATATATTGAAAGTAGACTAAGCCTATTTCTTCTTTTCCTGCTTCTGAATTTCTTTTCAAGAAGAACGTTTTATCCCCCAACGTCACATATTCTTTTTCATGACTTAGCGAACCACACTCATCCATCCAGTTTTATAAAATTTTGTCGAGCTAAACGCCTTACAAAAAGAACCCGGGAAGGCTCCATTCACAGAAGCCTTCACCGGAAATTCTAACGAGCATCAAAGCACTTTCTCTTCCGTGGTCACGTTGCCCGGCTTGTCGCGCACTGCCACCACTACCTTCATGCCCGGGGCTTTCGGAAAAGCAACCGTAGCAGTGTAGTCATACTCTTCTACACCATCGGGCTGCAGCACCGCCTCACCTTGCTCCAGCACAGAGCCGTCTGCTTTCAGGATGGTTACGAAAACCGAAACCACTTTAAAGTCATCAGAGGCTTTGATGAAGATCACATCCCCCACCGCTCCTGCATAGCGCGATACATCTACCAGGCTTATGGTTGGTGCCGTCAGGTAATCTGATACCGCCACGGCATACGCACTCGTAAACCGGCTGGTGGGCGAAGGCTGGTATTCCACCTTTGCTACCGGGTCTGCCACCTGTCTCTTGGCGTACTTCACCGCTCTCAGAAAATTAGACCTGGCGTGCTCCTGCGAGGGCGTGAGAATGCTCGATCGCTTAGGGCGGTTAGACATTACTACATTGCCGCGATGCTCGCGGTACACTACTACATCGCCAAGCATTCCGCTGGCGCCTTTCATGATTGGATTGTTTTTGATTTTTGTCATAAAAATTAATTGTTTAAGAGTTACACTTTTGTTTAGCTGGTTTTATTCTATTTTTTACCAGCTTCAACACCTCGTTTTTTATCTCGCTGTGTTGATGTACCAAAAGTATTGGGGCAGGCGGCAATCCATTTGCCTTCTACTTTTTCACTCAAATTTTTTTTAATTTTTTTTTCGGGTCTATCCCTTTTTGCCAGAATGGCATTCCGTCTTTCCCCCTACTGCTCCCCTACTGCTCCCCTACTCTCCCCCTACTCCTCCTACTTCGGACATTTTTGCAGGCTTTTTTACCTCATTCGGAGCTGAATTAATGCCGATGGGTAATCCAAGTGAGCCCCATTTGTTGTCATCTTAGAGCAAAGCTTCTCGGTTTGTTTAAAAACACGAAAGCTCTATTTTTAAGATGCGGAATAAAGAAATGTAAGCGTATGCCTTATCTCCAATAGTAGAAGCTTCATATGATAATTACGGACTGCTTAAAAAGAATAATAAAGAAGCAAACAGAAATAGGTTACTACTTCCCGACAATCGTTCGACCTCCTGCGACAACTCAACAAATTGAAACAGCTGAAAACGAATTGACCTTAAAATTCAATGACGAGTTGGTGGAGTTATATTCATTCGCTGACGGAACAACAATTGACGAAGTAACACCATGTGGGAAAACAGGACTTATTCCAATTCATACACTTCTTAATTTAAAGGACGCCATTGCTTACCATCAAAGAGGGTTTGAGCCTGACGAATATTTCAGAGACTCAGAGTCCGGTTACAAGCCTGGGGAAAAACTATTTCCCTTTCTAGAGGACGGAGCAGGAAATTGTCATTGGGTTGACTTAAATGGGACTGAAAATCATGGACGTTTGTACTGGACAAACACATTTGGAGAGCAACCGAACTACTTATATGAATCATTGACAACACTCTTTCAAGTAATTGATGAATGTTATCAAAAGAACATTTTCACATTGGACGTTGATGGATACCTGGAATGTGACTATCATAAGTTTGGAGAGGTCTCAAAACAATTCAATCCTGCCATAGACTACTGGAAGAAGTATCTGGATAGAGCTAAATGAAGACGCAAAATCGAGTAGAAAGGCTCCTCGGATTTTCTCCGATGAGGTTGAGCCCTCTCGCTAAGCGGATAAATTCAACCGCCCAATCATTTGTATACGGCTTTTCATAACAGCAGTAATCCAAACTCACCCACCGGCCCGTCAAATCTTAAACAATAAAAAAGCCCCGTCCTTTCGGGGCGGGGCACTCTCTATTTTGCAAGCAGAGAGGTAAGACTATTAATAACGATAGTAATCTGGTTTGAACGGGCCCTTCGCGTCTACACCTATGTATTTTGCTTGTTCAGGTGTGAGTGTATCCAATTCAACGCCAATTTTCTTCAAATGCAATTGAGCTACTTTTTCATCCAAATGCTTAGGCAGCATGTACACTTTGTTCTCGTACTTGTCTGAATTCGTCCAAAGCTCCAACTGCGCAATTGTTTGGTTGGAGAAGGAATTGGACATTACAAACGAAGGGTGACCTGTGGCACAGCCAAGATTCACCAAACGGCCCTCTGCCAATAAAATTACCTGGCGGCCATTCTTCAAAGTGTATAAATCAACCTGAGGTTTCACTTCGTCTTTGGTTGCATTTTTATTCAACCATGCTACATCAATTTCATTGTCGAAGTGGCCAATGTTACAAACAATGGCTTTGTCTTTCATACTTTCGAAATGACGACCAACCACAATCGCGCAATTTCCGGTTGCTGTTACAATGATGTCGGCATCTTTCACCGCGTCATCCATCTTCTTCACTGCAAATCCATCCATGGCTGCCTGCAACGCACAGATCGGATCGATCTCCGTTACAATTACGCGAGCTCCTGCACCACGCAATGAAGCAGCAGAACCTTTACCTACATCACCATATCCTGCTACAACAGCCACTTTACCGGCCATCATCACATCCGTAGCTCTGCGAATAGCATCTACCAAAGATTCTTTACATCCGTACTTGTTATCAAACTTTGACTTGGTAACAGAGTCGTTGATGTTGATTGCAGGCAATGGCAATTTGCCAGCGTGCATTCTTTCAATCAGGCGGTGAACACCGGTAGTGGTCTCTTCAGAAATTCCTTTGATACCGGCAACCAATTCAGGGTAGCGATCCAACACCATGTTGGTAAGGTCACCACCGTCATCCAAAATCATATTAAGAGGCTGGCCATCTTTGAAAGCAAACAATGTTTGTTCAATGCACCAGTCAAATTCTTTTTCGTTCATACCTTTCCACGCATACACGGGGATACCCGCTTTGGCAATGGCAGCTGCCGCATGATCCTGTGTAGAGAAGATATTGCAGGAAGACCAGGATACTTCTGCTCCCAGTTCTTTCAAGGTTTCAATCAACACAGCTGTTTGAATGGTCATGTGAAGGCAACCTGCAATGCGTGCGCCTTTCAAAGGTTTCTTTGCACCATACTCTTCGCGCAGAGCCATTAAGCCCGGCATCTCAGCTTCGGCTAATTTAATTTCTTTACGACCCCATTCAGCCAATGAAAGGTCTTTTACTTTGTAAGCTACTTTGTCAGCTACCATATTAGTTTATTCTTTTGATTCTGAAGCACAAAGGTAATAGAAAGGTTGGAAATGCCCGAAGTTAAATTAACCTTCACCAGACTAAGTTATGGATGCTTTGTGGAAGCTATTGAAGCCAATTTTAACTGGAAAGATTAAGAGATCAGACAATCATCGTTTGAAATCTACGGTGTACTCAGAAACATATTCTGCAATGAATTTTCCCTCGGCATCTGTGTACATGTCTTTATAAAAGAGACGAGCCGTTTTGCCAAGGTTCAAGCAAGTGGATTTACCTTCAATATCTTCCTTCGATGCTGTGGGTTGCAACGATGGATACCAAACCGTGTGGCCAGGTTTTTCCAAAAGTAAGACAGGTGTTGACCATTCTTGTGAATTGTCTTTTTCGCTAAAATCTTTGTTGAGGTTGAACGAAATATAAATTCTTCCTCCTTTCCACGATGGACCTTCGGCACGCGCCATTAACATTACCCAACAATTCAAATAGGTATTCCAACTCACGGAAGGCCCCCAGTAAAATTTTGATTTAGGATTGGAAGCGGGGCCTCCGCCTGAGTCGAGCGGAATCTGAATTGACTTTATCGGCACACCTATTCCATCGGATGCTGCATCAAATGATTTTCCGCTCCACCTTTTTGCTTTTACAACAGGATTATTAAGATCAGAGAGCGCAATTCGAGCTACACTAATGCACTGCCCTGCATATTCTTTCGAAGAGTCATAACCTAGAGAATCGTATATGCCGGCATATCCATACTCACCATAAAACAAATACAGATAATTGTCGCTCACCACAGCTGATGGATCGCCTACACCGCCTGCAAAGGTAACCGCAGTATTATGTGGTTTCAAAATCATTCTGGACTGAAGGTCTTCAATAAAAATTCCTTTGTTGTTCCAGCTGTGTCCACCGTTTGTTGATTTCATGATTCCAATTCTACAAACGGCTACCGGTGTTTCGGGGCCCGTAAGTCCCTGGGGCCAGTTTTTATTGATGTATCCGATTCCAGTCGTATCATCATAAGGCAAAGTGGCCGGATAGTTTTCGTTATGATAAACGGCATACAACGTTTTTCCGGATGCATCTTTTGCATCCTGATAAACCGTTTCAAACCAGACCGCTCCGTGAAGCCCTTCTGCATCAGGCGCAACATTGGGTGGCATGAGTGGCTCAGTAA